>JARRRJ010000088.1:0-6559 GCA_037380865.1 Sedimentisphaerales bacterium | reverse complement strand
CAAGAGCTGTAATGCCTGTTCCGATCAAACATGGCAGAAGCCAGGTCATTCTGACACGTGCTGCATGAACCGCTGAAAACTTTTCCAGTTCGTCCGAGTCGGTACCAGCCATCGTATATAAGTCTTCCGCCGCTTCCTCTTCGGCAACTTCGATAACCCTGTCGGCTGTGATGCGCCCAACAAGCCTGTTATATTTGTCGAGGACCGGTACGACAATAAGATCGTTCTTGCTGAATATGTTTCTGACTTCCTCCTGGTCTGTATCGAGCCGGACAAAAATCGTATCCGGTTCGATCAAGTCATGCACTTTTGTGTCCTCTGGGCGAGTAAGAAGGAATCTTATGCGAACGTCGCCGAGAAACTTGTTGTTCTTATTCACGACGTAAACAGAGTAAAAATCCTCGTCAATCTCAGCGGACCTTATCTCGTTTATTGCTTCAGCGACAGTCGCATCTTCCGGAACACTGATCAGAACCGGATCCATAATTCCGCCGGCGGAATCTTCAGAATAGCCCATTAACTTGCTGATTTCAGCCGATTCAGCAAGCGGAATTCTTGTGAGGAGCTCGATTTGCTCCTCTTCGGACAGTTCGGAGATAATATCAGCGGCATCATCTGAATCGAGTTGAAGGATGATGCTGCTCAGTTCTTCTATCCTCAGAATCTCAAAAAGCTCTGCTCTTGTTGCTTCGTCAACCTTTTCCAGAACTTCCGCAGCGATTGACTTATCCAATGCATTGAAAATAGCACGCTTGTGCTCAATATCCACAATTTCCACAACTTCTGCTATATCGCTGCTTCTCTGCTCGTCAAGAAGTGCAGCCAAGGCGGCCTTATCCTCGAATTCGAGAATGTGCTCAATTTGCTGCAGAAGTTGATTCTGTTCATTGGGCATTTGCTATTCCTGTTTCTATATTCTGTTATGTTAATATATAATCCTATAATCTGATTTGACGTTCACCCCCTTGGGGGACAAAATAGCGTATTTCCGCGCTGCAGGCAACTAATAAATCCTGCATTCCGGAATTTAAGTTATTGCAAATGAAGAAAATGTTCTTGGCTTTTTTATGCTTTTGTAGTACAATATGTTTGAAATATGTTTTAAGTTTCTATGTTTATTAAGCCGCATTATAGTGTGTTGAGGGCCCTAAGATGAAAAGCTCTTTTTATGGAATATCGATAGTCCTCCTGGTTTCCACCTGTTGTATAGCGTTAGCCGCACCAAAACCGGCAGTCGTGCAGGGACCGAACTTATGGACGTTAAAAACTGAGTTTACCCAACCGCAGCAGATTATCTTCAAAAGGGCGTCCGATAACAAACCGGTCCGGTTCTGGTACATGATAATCACCATTACAAATAACTCGAAGCGGGATGTTGATTTCTTCCCAAAATGTGAGTTAGCAACGGACACGCTTCAGATTAATTCTGCCGGGCAGGGCGTCGCCTCAACAGTTTTCGAGAGCATAAAGGAAAGGCATAAAAAGAAGTACCCCTTCCTCGAACTCTTGGGTACGACCGATAGCAGGATTCTGCAGGGGGAGGATAACGCAAGAGACGTTGCAATAATCTGGCCCGATTTTGACCATGACGCTATAAAGGTCAATATCTATATTGCCGGTTTGAGTAACGAAACTGCCGAGGTTCAATATCCCGCTCGGACAAATCAGGATGAAGAGCCGAAAACAGTGTTCCTGCGAAAGACCCTCGAGCTGAAGTATAATGTCAAAGGTGATCCCGCCTCTGCCAACGGGGCTATGCTTGAGTATAAAGAGAAATCATGGGTAATGAGATAATATTTTAAATATTTTTTCTGCAAGTATCACTTTTCTTTATATTAATTCACTTTATCCACCGAAGATAAAGCATTTACGATAGTATGACTAACTATGTGTCCTTATGATAATCTGCTTGCATTAAAGGTTTTATTGCGTTATAATGAACATGAAATCAAGATAGAAAAATGATAGGAAGATAAAGATGGTGAACATAAACAGCCAACAAAAACTCCCTCCTGTAGAGCAGTTGAAAGGCAGAACCATCGGAAGAATACTCATTAAGATGGGTGTTCTCAGCAGAGATAAAGTCCACGAATGTCTGAAGATCCAGCAGCAGCGAAATGGCAAAATCCAAATGGGCCAGATCCTTCTGGAACTTGGATTGATAGATGAGAAACAACTCCAAATTGCTTTGGCCGCTCAGCGAGGCATGGGTTATATGAATCTGGATGGGATTGACATTCCCGCTGATGTTGTTGAAAAAGTTCCCAGCCAGATGGCGAAAACCTATCATATCGTGCCTGTCGAGTATATTCAGGAAAAGAACGAGTTGATCGTAGCTCTTGACAATCCAGAAAATTTCAGAGCTACAGACGATTTAAGCACATTGATGGGATTCAAAGTTACAGCGAAAATTACTGATCCCGACACGCTCGAGAAGGCCCTTTCGAAATATTATGACGAAACCCAGCAGGATGAGAATATCAACGAGCTTATTGACGAAATACAAGGCGACAGTTTCCTGGCTGAATTTGAAGGCAGAAACCAGAGTATCGACCTCGATGAGCTAAAAGAGCTCTCGGAGTCCAACCCGGTAAAGAAACTGCTCAACCTGGTTCTATTACAGGCGATTCGCGACAAAGCATCGGATATACATTTTGAGCCATTCGAAAACGAATATAAGATGCGTTATCGTATCGACGGCGTGCTTTATGAAATGATTCCACCGCCAAAATATATCGCAGCCGCTCTGAGCTCACGTATCAAGGTTATGGCGGACCTGGATATCGCAGAAAGACGTCTGCCTCAGGACGGGCGTATTTCACTGACTGTTCAGGGCAATCCCGTGGACCTTCGTGTTGCTGTCCTTCCGACAATGTTCGGAGAAAGCGTGGTGCTTCGTATCCTGGACAGGTCGCAGGCAAGCTTTAATATGTCAGAACTTGGCCTGAGGACCGAAGACCAGGAGATAGTGCATAGGCTTATTCGCAAGCCTAATGGAATTATCATTGTTACCGGACCAACCGGCTGCGGCAAGACGACTACTTTGTACTCGGCACTTAATGAATTGAACGATATTGAGACAAAAATAATCACCACTGAAGACCCTGTCGAGTACGATGTTGACGGCCTTGTTCAATGCCAGATGAAGCCTGCGATAGGCCTGACGTTCGCAAGATGCCTTCGTGCCATTTTGCGTCAGGACCCAGATGTTATATTAGTAGGTGAAATTCGTGACCTTGAAACTGCTCAAATAGCGGCTCAGGCATCTCTTACAGGCCATATTGTATTTACCACACTTCACACAAACGACGCTCCGAGCTCAGTTGCACGTCTTTTGGATATGGGAATCGAGCCGTTCCTTATCACTGCTACAGTCGAAGGTATCGTTGCCCAAAGACTGGTCCGAAAAATATGTCTCGGATGCAAGACGCAGTTCGAACCTACCGAAGCGCAGCTAATGGAGCTCCAACTAACGCCCGATGATGTTAAAGGCAAGAATTTCTTCTACGGTCGAGGCTGCAAGCAATGCAACGGCACGGGTTACAAGGGCCGGACGGGTATTTTTGAGATTATGGTATTCAATGATGAGATTCGCGACCTGATTATGAGTCAGGCATCGACGAACGTGTTGAGAGCGGCAGGCCAGAAAGCCGGCATGAAGCTTCTTCGTGAGAACGGCTTAGCCACAATCTATGATGGTATTACAACCATAGACGAGATCGTAAAAGGAACCATGATCGAATAGTAATCATTTAGATGATGTGCGTTTATGGTATAAAAAAATAACAGTTGATTTCAAATAGATAGGAGTTATTTAAGATGGCTGTTTTCCAATATACCGCTTTGGATGCACAGGGTGTCGAGATCAAAAACGAAATCGAAGCTCTGAGTCAGAAAGAAGCTATAAGCAAAATACGTAACATGGGCTATTTTCCAACAAAAGTGGCCCCTCGCGGAGCAGGCAGAAAGACTGCCTCAAAGGCTGCCGCACAGACAAAGAAAAGACGAGGCGCAGGAGGAAAAGTTAAAGTCAAAGCGGTCACGCAGTTTGCAAGGCAGCTTTCCACGCTTCAGGACGCAGGTCTTCCTATTTTGCGTTCCCTGAGAATTCTCGAGGAACAGCAGAAATCAGGCACATTCAAGAGAATTATCAGTTATGTTGCAGATGATATCGAGGGAGGCTCGACGTTGTCGGAAGCTATGGGTAAGTATAATCGAGCGTTCGACAGGCTTCTTGTTAGTATGGTCGCGGCAGGAGAGACCGGCGGTGTTCTGGACCTTATTCTTTCGCGTGTCGCCGATTTTATGGAAAAGACGCAGAAACTGAAAGCCAGGGTAAAAAGCGCCATGATTTACCCGATCGTCGTTTTGATAGCGGCTTTCCTGATTATTATGGGCTTGATGCTCTTCGTGGTGCCTCAGTTTTCGACTGCTCTTTCCGAAATGACCGAAGGCGGACAATTACCCAAGATTACGCGGACTGTTCTTGCTATCAGTGCCTGGATTGCAAAAGGTCCGCTGTTCCCTGGCTTCGATCCTCATATCGCCGGGGTGCCTATCGGTGGTTGGGCGGTTATGCTCGCGACTCCCTTCAGTATAATTTTCATCTTGAAATTTATCAGGCGATTCCGCCAGGGACGTCTGGTTCTCGATACTATAAAATTGAGAATTCCCGTAGTTGGTCAGCTCACCAGCAAAGTCTCCGTCACTCGATGGACAAGAACGCTCGGAACGCTGATTGGTGCCGGTGTGCCTATTCTGGATGCATTGACTGTTACGCGTGAAACAGCCGGAAACGAAGTTTTTTCCAACATGCTCGGAGCAGTTCACAATTCCATCAGGCAGGGTGACACGTTCGCTGGTCCTTTGCGTCAGTCAAAAACAGTTGACTTAATCGTAAGCAACATGATTGCGGTCGGCGAGGAAACAGGTGATCTGGACAAAATGCTTCTCAAAGTCGCAGACAATTTCGACGAGCAGGTTGACGTGCTCGTAGGCTCGCTTATGTCAATGCTCGAGCCTATTATGATTGTCTGTCTCGGGAGCATGGTTATGACTATCGTTCTTGCGATCTTCGCGCCCATGATTTCAATTATCACGAGCTTAAGCAGTGGAGCTTAAAAATAAACACAATAAAAAATAAGTTTTTCGGAACAAGGAAATTTTAGGAGTAAGAAAGATGAAGTCAATCGTTAAACAAAATAAGAAAGCGGCTTTTACCATCGTCGAGCTGCTTACAGTCATGAGTATTATAGTTATACTCATCGGCCTGCTCGTGCCGGCTCTGAACCAGGTTAGAAAGTATGCCAAAGATGTCAAGCAGAAAGCACAGTTTCATGCTATAAGTGTTGCTTTGGAATTCTTTAATGGCGAGTTTGAGACTTACCCCGATTCGAGTAGGTACGATCACGATCAGGTTCCGTATTGCGGGGCAATGAAACTTGGAGAAGCCATGGTAGGTAAGGACTTCCTTGGTTTCAATCCTGATTCCGTATTTAACAGCAGTGGGGAGGATTATAGCGGCAGACAATTGTATGACGCATCTGGTGATTTGAGTGCGAGAAAGACTTATCTCGACCTGGAAAATGCAAATGCATATAGAATTCAAGACATCTATTCGAACTATTCAAGTGCTGGTTTTTCGGGCACAAGTGTCGTTTTGTGCGATGTGTTCGGGCAGGTTACGAACAAGAATACAGGCCTAAGAATGGGCATGCCCATTCTCTATTATAAAGCTCATCCGGCGAAGTTGCTCCATAGTGTGGATGCTCCCGAGAATTCCATCTACAATTTCTGGGATAATCAGGATTTACTTATGCTTGGAAAACCATGGGACACAAGCGGCACTGAAACGCACAGACTTGCTACAGAAGGCTCGAAACCGGGTGCAAGGTTCTATGAAAATACCAGGAACGATCAGATATCAGTACCAAAGCCCTTCAATAAGGATACTTACCTATTGATATCGGCCGGCAATGATGGAGAGTACGGCACTTCTGATGATATATGCAATTTCGATTTTACATATAGGGAACTTCCATAGTAAATCGGTTGCTCAGCCTTTATCAACGGAAATGCTGTAAATCAAAGCAAAGGAATTACAAAAAAATGGCTGCAAAACGTAAGAAAACAGGACTCACGCTTGTGGAGATATTAGTGGTATTGGGCATTATTGCTCTGTTGCTCGGCCTGCTTCTTCCCGCTATGACGACAGTTAAGAATTCCGCGAAGGAAGTCAAGCAGAAAGCCCAGTTCGGCTCCATCAATTTAGCGCTTGTCACATTCAAGAACGATTATGGTGATTATCCGCCGTCGAATTGCCCGGTAGGAGGCAATTATACCGGTGCTCAGAAACTTGCAGAAGCGCTTGTTGGATGGGATTTGCAGGGTTTTCATCCTAAAAGTGCATGGCGCGCCGATGGCCTTGACATGAACGGCGGAAACCTTACCTATGATCCTCTCAAGACACGTGATGCAGATGGTGACGGTGTACCCGATACGTTGAGAGAGAGAAAGGAACTTTATCTCGACAGCGAAACCGCCAATGCCTTCAAGCTGG
>JARRRJ010000087.1:0-8299 GCA_037380865.1 Sedimentisphaerales bacterium | reverse complement strand
CTCGCTGTTTTGTTCGCGGCTACGGGAAGCGCTTATGTGATTTGCAGGTCGACCCGTTTGTGTCCTTTTTCAGATTGAGCGGAAACGCGAACATCCTTATCTTCGGTGCGAGCTTACTGGTTGTGGGAATGTTCATAGGCAGACCTTACTGTCGGTTCCTCTGTCCCCTTGGAGTTTTGTTCAGGCATGCATCGAGAGTTTCGAAATGGCGAGTCGGTATAACTCCCGATGACTGTATCAAATGCAGGCTTTGCGAAGAATCGTGTCCATATGGAGCTATTAGAAAACCAACTGAACAATGGACCAGAGAGCAATACACAAAAAGCAAAAAGCGCCTTCCGTTTTTGCTTGTACTTTTACCTGTGCTGATATTCTTCGGAGGCTGGGCAGGTAAAAGTGTGAAAAATACACTGGCAAAAATGCACCCGACAGTAAGACTGGCAGAGCGTGTGCGTCTTGAGGAGACAGGCAAAGTCGAGGGAACTACAGAAGCCAGTGACGCTTTCAGAACGACGGGAGTTGAAAACGCAGACCTTTACGAGCAGGCTGCAAGTATCCGGAATAGTTTCGGATTCGGAGGCTTATTGCTGGGAGGATTCATCGGACTGGTTATCGGAATGTCACTCCTGGAATTCTCTGTCTGGAGAGAACGACCTGACTACGAAGCCGACAGGGCAGGCTGCTTCGCATGCGGCAGATGTTTCGAGTATTGTCCCGTAGAGCACAAAAGACGAAATGAAAGAAAACACAGATAACAAAACGAATAACGCCGCAATTAACCAGTGGTACAAAAGCGCAGTTTCAACAGCAGTCGTCGGCGCTGTGTTCTCTTTTGTTATTCTCATTCTTGTTTTTGCAAACTATGTTCGCTCGAATATAGTCGAAGCAAGACAGGAGCAGGAACTGGTGGACCTCAAGGCGGAAATTCTCGACAGGCCGGGAGATGAGCAGCTTCTCGAGAAAATCCGTCAGCGTGATTTGCGATACAGGCAAAACCTGATCAATACAAGAAATTTCAATCTCAAGGGTTCGTACCTGCTTTTAGGCTCAGTTGTTATTATGTTAGCCGGTTTCAAACTGGCGGGATCACTGAAGAAAAAAATGCCCGCGCCTCAGCCTGGAAGTGACAATCTGAAGGAGCAGGTTCGCGACGCGATTCTTTCGAGGTGGTCGGTAACAGGCGCTCTGGCGATTCTTGCGTTCGGTGTGATTCTACTTGTCGCCAGGCCTGATGTTGTATTCCACGAAGACCTCCCTGAAGCAGAGAACTGGCCGCGATTTCGTGGTCCCGGAGGCCTTGGAGTCAGCACAGATGTGAATATTCCCGAAAGCTGGGATGGAAAAACGGGAGAAAACATTTTGTGGAAAACGAAAGTTCCCCTTCCCGGAAAGAATTCACCTGTTGTCTGGAACGACAGAGTATTTCTGTCAGGCGGTGACCCGAACACATTCAACGTGTTTTGCTTCGATACCGATACAGGCGCATTACTCTGGACGGGAGATGTCACAAACGTATTCGCAAAAAGCGAAGAAGAGCCTTTCGAAGTCGGCGAGGATACAGGTTACTCCGCGCCGACTGTGGCAACTGACGGCCAGAGGGTTTACGCTATTTTCGTAACTGGCATTGTAGCGTGCTTCGATTTCAACGGAAACAAAGTCTGGGAAAAAAATCTCGGAATTCCACAAAGCAACTACGGCTACGCTTCTTCCTTAGCGATGTTTCAGAATACGTTATTGATACAATTTGACCAGAACACGGACGAAGAAGGCAAATCGAAGGTGATAGCTCTGGATGGCGCGACTTCAGATATCATCTGGCAAACACCCAGACCCGTCTCCGGCTCATGGACTTCTCCCATAGTAGTAAAAATCGGCAAAGGCTACCAGTTTATAACCGCGGGTGACCCATGGGTAATTGCGTATAATCCGGTAAACGGAAAAGAGCTTTGGCGAGTTGACTGCCTCGGAACAGATGTTGCACCTTCGCCAATATATGCGGGCGGCCTTGTTTTCGCGGTCAGACCCTACAGCAAGCTGATTGCGATAAAGCCCGATGGACACGGTGACGTCACTAAAACACACGTTGCGTGGGATAAGAATGATAACGCTCCCGATATATGTTCCCCCGTAAGCGATGGGGAGTATATTTACCTGCTTACTATGGATGGATACTTAAGCTGTTTCAAAACTTCAGACGGAGAAAAAATATACGAGCAGGACGTGGGAGATTATTTTCAGGCGTCACCCAGCATAGTCGGTGACAAACTTTACCTGCTCAGTGAAGAAGGTGTTATGTTCATAGCCCAGGCGGGTCCCGAGTATAAAGAGCTTGCCAGATGCGAGCTCGGTGAGAAATGCTATGCTTCGCCTGCTTTTGTGAACGGAAGAATTTATATTCGAAGTGAGCAAAATCTGTACTGTATCGAAAATAAAAAGTGATGGAAAACATAGATCTGACATTTGTGGATGAAGCTGTAGGTCGCATAGGCAAAGGCAGCGAGAAAGTTCTCGAGCTGCTCCAGGCGACACAGGGACATTACGGGTATCTGCCGACTGAAGCGCTCGAGCGCATTTGCGAGCTGACACAGATTACACCTGCTTCGATTACAGGCGTCTCGACCTTCTATGACCAGTTTCGTCACAAGCCTGCGGGCGCTCATATAATTCACGTGTGCGTAGGCACAGCCTGTCATGTAAAAGGAAGCGACCTTGTGTACGATGCTTTCCTGCGTCACCTGAAAATACCCGAAGGTGAAGATACCGACTCGAACAAATTGTTCACTGTCGAAAAAATCGCCTGCCTGGGCTGCTGCACGTTGGCTCCGGCTGTTCAGATAGGAAAAGTGACTTACGGACATTTGACTGCCGAAACAGTCCCGAATGTTATAAACGATTATCTCAAATACGAAGAAGCATTAGCCGCACATAAAAGTAAAAAGAAACACAAAGCACGAAACAAGAAAGAAGATTTTCTCGGTGAAGTCAGGCTCGGACTCGGCTCGTGCTGTGTCGCACGCGGAAGCGGGAAGCTCCGCGAGGCGCTCGAGCAGGCGCTTGACGAAACTGGAATCAAGATAGCGATAAAACGGGTCGGATGCGTTGGAATGTGCTTCCAGACTCCCCTGCTTGAAGTTGTTATGCCTGATAACCAGTCTTTTCTGTACGCGAGAGTACAGCCTGAAGACGCCAAAGCTATCATAACACGTCATTTCAAACTCGGATTGGGCAGAAGATTGCTGGACTCGACTTCCATGCTTCTCGACAAGGTTCTCACGGACAAGCAGAGAGAGCCGGTGACACGATACTCTATTAATGTGCGTGACGAGCAGGTTGCGGATTTCCTGAACAGGCAGATTCACATCGCAACTGAGCACGGCGGCAAGCTCGACCCGGTTGATATCGACGAATACATCGCAAGAGACGGCTTTGCGGCACTTAAAAAATGCATAGGCAAGACAGAGCCTGAAAGAATCATATCGCAAATCGAGCAGAGCGGCCTTCGCGGCAGAGGAGGAGCAGGTTTCCCGACACACCTGAAATGGGCGGCAGTAAGAAATGCAAAATCAGATGGGAAAAAATATATCGTCTGCAATGGCGACGAAGGTGACCCGGGCGCTTTCATGGACAGGATGCTCATGGAGTCTTATCCCTATCGCATTATCGAAGGAATGACAATAGCGGCGTATTGTGTCGGTGCAAACGAAGGCTATCTTTACATACGAGCTGAATATCCTCTCGCACTCGAAAGAATAAGAAATGCGATAGAAAACTGCAAACAGCGAGGGTATCTCGGTGACAACATTTTACAGAGCGGCTTTTCGCTGAATCTCAATATAATGCCCGGTGCAGGCGCGTTCGTATGCGGTGAGGAGACTGCCCTGATGGCGAGTATCGAAGGACGCAGAGGAATGCCGCGATTTCGCCCACCGTATCCCGCAATAAGCGGCCTGTGGGGAAAACCTACTCTTATCAATAATGTCGAGACATATTGTGTTGTCCCGTGGATTGTGCGCAACGGCGCAGACGCATTCGCCAAGCTCGGCACAGACAGAAGTAAAGGGACAAAAGTTTTCGCTCTTGCTGGAAAAATCGCGCACGGAGGTCTAATCGAGGTACCGATGGGAATTACCATCAGAAAAATTATCGAAGATATCGGAGGCGGAATCGCAGGCGGACTGAAGCTCAAGGCAGTGCAGATTGGCGGACCATCTGGCGGATGTGTGCCCGAGCATTTGGCGCATACTTCTGTGGATTACGAAACGTTAAAAGATGTCGGCGCGATGATGGGCTCGGGCGGAATGGTCGCACTGGATGAGACAGATTGTATGGTCGATATTGCACGATATTTTCTCGAGTTCACGCAGAACCAGTCGTGCGGAAAATGCACTTTCTGCCGTGTCGGGACGAAACGAATGCTCGATATTCTTGAGAGACTGTGTGCAGGCGAAGGAAAGAAAACCGACATTGATGAGCTTGAAAATCTTGCACGCATTGTTCAGACTTCGAGCCTGTGCGGGCTGGGAAAAACGGCGCCGAATCCTGTCTTGTCCACAATAAAATATTTCCGCGACGAATATGAAGCCCATATAGAAAAACGCTGCCCCGCGGGCAAGTGCAAAGCTTTGATTACTTACTCGATAACTGACGATTGCATAGGATGCACTTTATGCGCGCAGCATTGTCCAGTCGAAGCTATTGAACTGAAGCCTTACCAGAAACACGAAATTGACACGGAAAAATGTATTCGCTGCGGCGGGTGCAAAAATATCTGTCCCTCGGACGCAGTGAAAGTCGAATAAACGATGCTATCATTAACAATAGACAATCGCAAAGTGGAAATCGAAGAAGGCACAACGATTCTCGAAGCCGCGGAGAAAATCGGCATCGAGATTCCTACTATGTGCTTTCTCAAAGGCTTTGCGGCTTCGACAAGCTGTATGATTTGCGTTGTTAAGGTCGAAGGCAAAGCGAATTTCGTCCCTTCATGTGCAACGCCTGCCGAGGATGGCATGGTTGTACAAACCCGCTCGGAAGAAATTAACCTTGCGCGAAAGGCCGCACTCGAATTGCTGCTCAGCGATCATCTTGGCGACTGCATGGGACCGTGTCAGGTGACTTGTCCGGCGCATATGAATATTCCTTTGATGATTCGTCAGATTATGGACGTCAAACTCGAAGATGCAATCGCGACTGTGAAAAAGGATATCGCTTTACCTGGTGTACTGGGTCGAATTTGTCCGGCGCCGTGTGAGAAGGCCTGCAGAAGATCGAACTACGATGAAGGCGTTTCTATTTGTCTTTTGAAAAGATATGTCGCTGATGTTGATTTGCAGTCGGAGAAACCTTATTTGCCGGTATGCAAACCTGCGAAGAACAAAAACATAGCGATTATCGGCGCAGGTCCCGCTGGTCTGGCTGCCGCTTATTATTTGTCCCAGGAAGGATTCGGCTGCACAATTTTCGACGACCATGAAAAGCCCGGCGGAATGCTCCGGTATGGTGTGCCGCAGAGCGAGCTTCCGAGAGATGTGCTTGACAATGAAATTGCACAGATTGAGAAACTTGGAGTGACATTCAAACTCAATAAGCGAATTGGCGAGAGCGTGACATTAGATGATTTGCGAAAACAGTTCGATGCTGTCTTTGTCGCAATCGGCAGGCTCAGGGAGGAGCGAGCTGATGTAATGGGTTTGCAAACAAAATCAGATGCGATAATTGTCGACAGCCAGACATATCAGACAAATATTCCCGGAGTTTTCGCGGGAGGTGACGCAGTTCGCAAGCGAAAGCTCGCTGTACGTGCTGTCGCAGATGGGAAAGAAGTATGTGCCGCGATAGGTCAATATTTATCAGGTGAGAATTTGACAGGACCTGCAAAATCTTTTAATACACGAATAGGAAAACTCAGTCACGAAGAGGTGGAAAGATTTGTTACAGGTCACAGTAAGGATGCGAGAATTGAGCCTTCTCGAAAAGAAAATGGTTTTACAGACGACGAGTCACAAAGGGAAGCTGCGCGCTGTCTGCACTGCGATTGCAGAAAACCTTTGAATTGCAGCCTGAGAAAATATTCGCAAGCATACAATGCAAAATCGGGACAATACAGGGGAAAAAATCGTCTATTCGTCCAGTTTTCAGACCATTCCGAGCTGATTTTCGAGCCTGGCAAATGCATCGACTGCGGCTTATGCGTTCAAATTACAACCAGAGCGGGCGAGAAAACAGGATTGACATTTACTGGACGCGGTTTTAACGTTCGTGTCGCAGTACCTTTCGAGCGTTCTATAGTCGAAGCCATACGACAGACCAACACTGCGATAGAATGTGTGAATGCGTGTCCGACCGGAGCGCTGGCGTTTAAAATTTCAGATGGTGATGAACAAGACTCGGAGTAGACGCGTATTTCTGCATAAAACTGGTATGCGGGCCGGATTATGACGGAATCTCCAAAGAAACCGGCTGGCTCACAACCTGGCCAGAAGATGGGCCGAAAGTGCTTTGGGAAAAATCCATCGGAATCGGTTTTTCCTCGATTACTGTAAGTAACGACAGGGTCTATACGATGGGAAATATTGATGCAAGGGATCATGTGTATTGCTACGACGCCGCGACCGGCGAGGAAATCTGGAATAAATCATACGAATGCCCACTATTTAACAACCTGCACGAGGGAGGACCCTGTGCGACTCCGACAGTTGACGGCGACGCAGTTTATACTTTCAGCAAAAAAGGCGATATCATTCGCTGGGAGGCCGCTACAGGCGACATCGTCTGGCAGAAAAATGTCCAGAACGAATGGGGATGCAAGCCTCCGCAGTGGAATTTTTCCAGCTCGCCGCTCATAATCGGCGATACCCTGGTTCTCAACGCAGGCATCAGAGGGCTCGCGCTGAACAAAGCCGACGGCAGCCTGAAATGGCAGAATGGCCCGGGAGTAGGCGCGTACTCGACGCCTGTTCCTTTTGACCTGGATGGTAAAAAGAGCCTTGCCATGCTTGTTGCCGACGAATTTATCGGACTTGATTTCGAGACAGGCAAAGTCTTATGGCAGATCCCCTGGCAGACGCATGCTCAAATCAACGCGACGGATGTAGTTATATCAGGCAATAAAATGTTCGTTTCAACAGGCTACAACGTGGGCTGTGCGCTTTACGAACTGAAATCAGGAAAGCCCGAGGAAGTGTATAAGAACAAGGATATGAGCACTCAGCTGAACAGCGTGGTTTTGTGGAAAGGCGACCTGTACGGCTTCGACGGAGCGATTGGAATGGGAGGCAGAGTTGGCAGAGGAAATCTCAAGTGTATGGATTTCGAGACAGGCAAGGTAAAATGGTCTCAGGGCGACATGGGCACAGGCTCGCTTATGCTCGCTGACGGCAAGCTGATTATTCTCAGCGAAGACGGCAAATTAGCAATAGCTGAAGCTTCCCCCGACGGTTTCAAGGAACTGGCATCGAAACAAATCCTGACATACAAATGCTGGACAGTTCCCGTACTCGCGAACGGCAGAATCTATGCCCGCAATACAGAGGGAAAATTAGTATGCTTGGATGTAAACGGCAATAATTAGTTGCGTCTTAAGTTGGATATAGAATTTGGTTCAAGAAAGGTATGCTCGAATGCAAAAAATGCGAATTGTTAAAAGAAGTCTTTTAATCGTATTAATCAGTCTTGGTATTTCAGGAATCGCAAGCGCAGATGACTGGCCGCGTTGGCGAGGGCCTGAAGGTGATGCCAAATGCAAGGAAAATGGCCTTCTTCAGAGCTGGCCTGAAGGCGGACCCGAGCTTCTGTGGGAAGTGTCAGGCCTTGGTGCAGGCTATTCCAGCGTTTCCATCTCGAATGGAAAGCTATACACGATGGGCGACCTGGAAGTGGATTCCGAGAACGCACAGCGCGTTATCTCAGTGGACCTTGCGACACATACAATATTATGGATGAGGAAAATCGGGCCTATCCACGTTGATGACAGAGGAGGCCCGCGATGCATACCGACGGTCGATGGCGATCTTGTTTACGCTCTGGGTACTTCAGGGGACCTGGCATGCCTGAAAACCGATAACGGCGAAATCGTCTGGCGGAAGAATCTGATAAAAGACTTCGGCGGGAAAAGTGCACAATGGAAATACAGCGAATCGCCGCTCGTAGATGGTGACAAAGTTTTATGCAGTCCCGGCGGACTAGACGCCGCATTGGTTGCACTCAATAAAAAGACCGGCGATCTCTTCTGGAAAGCTCCCATGCCCGATATAGTAAAAAACGGTAACAGGGATGGCGGGTATTCATCGTTTATTATCAG
>JARRRJ010000086.1:0-6746 GCA_037380865.1 Sedimentisphaerales bacterium | reverse complement strand
AATTCTCAATAATAGCCTTGAGAAATTCCTCTGCGGCCGGCTTTATTTTCTCCTGCAGCTTCATTACTCTTATCTCGATCGGATAGGTAACAAATCTTCCTTTGCTTGTACTGGGCATAAACCTTAACGAAACTTCTGTTTTGTCAGGTAACGATTGTGGTACTTCAAGAGTTTCCGTTGATCCAAATACTTTACGGGCAGCCTTTCCCATAACGTCTGAGCTATATATAAGACTGCCAAGTTCCTCAGATCCAAACGGCATGATGCCTGAATCCATGGTTACTTGTACAATACAGCTTGCCTGGCGGGTATTTGAAATCTGGGATTCTTCTGAAATTGCTGCCCCTGTTACAAATAGAACCAATGCAAATACTATGATAATGTGTTTTGCTGTTTCCATTTTGATTCTCCTTTTGAACTATCGTTATTATTTCGCTTGTTTTTAATTTCTTCCAAACGCTCGCGCGCCACCTTTGCCCATTGATTATCCGGGAACAGTTTGATAACCCGTCTGTAAGTTTTAACGGCCGAATCGGTCAAATTCAATTCTTTGTACATCCTGTCAGCCGAATAGACGAGGATAAAAGCGGTTCTGTCAAGTTCCTCCTGGATTTCCTCGAGCGGATCAGGTATCGACGCAAGCTGCGCGTTAAGCTCGTTGAGACGTTGTTGCCTTTGTTCCTCTTCAAGAATCTCACGTATGAGATTTACAGTTTCATCGGTGCTCGCCTGAAGCTGCCTTATTTTCATCTCATCTGAAGCAACTTGAGTCGGTTGTCGTCCTGTTTCTGGTTCAGGAATCAATAAACTCCATAGAGTCACAGCGATAATTACAACAGCGGCAGCCGCGGAAGGATAAGCTAAACGATAAATCCGCCTGCGTTTTGCCCTTTGCCGAATTGCAGAAATATCCACTTCCACTGGCGATGGAATTCCTGCACTTTGATCTGCTTTCCGAAGCATGTTTTTAAGTTTGTCTTCTGTCATAATTTATAACTCCAAAATTCCCGCCAGGTCATTTTTTAATCGTTCTCTTCCTCTGTTGAGCCGCACATGTAGAGCATTTATAGAAATGCCAAGGATTTTGCTGATTTCTTCGTTCTCAAACTCCTGCAAATATCTCAACACAACTGCTTCGCGATATCTGGCAGGCAGAGCTTTTACAGCATTTCTGACTTTCTCGAATGTCTCATCATCCTGCAATTTCCTTTCAGCGGCAGGGTGTGATTCATTGTCGCGTTTTTTTAAAATCTTACGTCGATGAAGAAACTGTTTATATCGAAAAGTGCGGCATTTATTTATTGTTATTGTAAAGAGCCACGTTTTTATGTCACAGTCATGCCTGAATTTTTTCATCCCTATAAAAGCGGCCAGGAAAACATCCTGGGTTATATCCTCGACTTCACCGGGCCAGCCAAGAAGCCTGTTTGCCAATAGCTCAACGTCACCGGAGTATTTCTCGACGAGCCTCTCGAAAGAGACCTCGTCGCTCCGGCGGAAGTCCTCGACAACCACTTCATCTCCTATTCTCTCGGCCATGACTGATATATTAGTCTCAAAACCACCAGAAAACTTACAAAAAAATCTGTTTTTTCTATAAGTTTACTTGTTTTTGCAAAAAGAAGGAGTGATTTGAAATAGATTTCTTATCTTGGTAAGTTGTGGAGGCTGAAACCGAAAGTGTCTTCGGTTGCTTCTTTTAGTACTTCCGAGACTGTCGGGTGGGGGAAGGCTATCTCGAAGATGTTTTCCGAAGTGCCTATGAGAAGACGTGCGGCCGCAATCAGTTCGGTTACTGTTGCTCCGACCATTGAGACGCCGAGAATTTTGTTTGTTGATTTTTCTTTTATTACCCGAACTTCGCCTGCTATTTCGTTGTGCGCAATGCTTCTGCCGTTGGCTCTGAAGAAAGCTTTGCCGACAGAAACTTCGATACTTTCAGCGGCGCATTTTTCCTCGGATTTACCGACTGAAGCAATTTCAGGGAAAGTGTAAACTGCGCGCGGGATAAGATTGTAGTCCCCAATTTCCATATCGCCGCCTGTAGCATTAGCTGCGGCAGTCTCTGCTTCGGTAAATGCACCATGCGCGAGATAGGTTGTTCCCAATGAGTCACCTATTGCGTAAATTCCGGGGACGTTTGTTCGCATTTTTTTGTCGACCGCGATAAGGTGACCATTCATCTGCAGATTCAGAGCTTCGACAGTTTCCTTATCGACAGTCGCCCTTCTGCCTACTGAGACGAGGACTTTTTCTGCTTCTATTGCCTGGCCGCTTTCGAGATTGACTCTTGCTGGCAGGGCGGCTGTATCGATTGAGACAACTTTCTGGCTCGTAAGCGATTCGATTCCGAGCTTTTTGAATTCTCGCGTTATAAGTCTTCCTACCCAGTCATCTTCCATAGGAATCAGGCGAGTCAGCGCTTCGACAATTGTCACCTTGGTACCCATAGCGGCGTAAACGCAGGCCATTTCGCAGCCTATTACCCCGCCGCCTACGATTACCATCGAGCGCGGAATCTGCTCGAGATTAAGAGCTTCGGCGCTGCTGATAATTACCTTGCCATCGAAAGGAATTGTCGGAATTTCGACAGGTTTCGAACCTGTCGCAAGGATTATACTAGCTGCTTCAATTTCCGCCGGCGCAGTTTCTGACTGGACAGCGATTTTTCCGGGCGCAGTGACTAAGGCTCTGCCTTCGAAAATTTTTATTTTATTTCCCAAAATAACACCGGTGAGTCCTTTGCGAAAGCCTGTAACTACAGCATCTTTTCGTTTCTGAACATTAGGCCAGTTGGGTGTCGCAGGCTGAGTGTCAATTCCCATGAGCCTTGCATTTCTGATAGAAAGCAGAGTGTGGGCTGATGCGAGAAGAGTCTTCGAAGGGATACATCCACGATTTAGGCACGTTCCCCCGATAAGGTCTTTTTCAATAAGCGAAACTGAAGCGCCTCTCTGGGCGGCTCGAATCGCGGCTGAATATCCACCAGGCCCGCTTCCAATCACTGCAACATCAAACTTCTCTGCCATAATAGTCCTCATGTATATGTCAAATATTTAAAGCTGCCAACAAGGAGAAGGTAATATAGCAGAAACAGGCGAGTCAGTAAAGCTCTTGTCGTTAACTTAATTTGCGAAAGAAGCGGTGAACAAATAGCTATCGACAAAATTCTGGTTATCAGTGTAAAAAACTTCGCTTGAATAAGATTCTGCAGGCGAACTGGAACCGTTAATACTGTGTTTCTGGGGCAGAGTTTACATCGTTAGCCGTAATGCCCAAAACCTCTGGCCTGGTTTTTGTCAAGAGACAATCAAAGCTCTTGAAATTAAGGAAACAGAACCTTGATTAGCAGTTTAAAAATTTTCAGAGACGAACAGAGCAATAAGATAATTTTACTGTCCTTGCCTGGTAGTGCGTCTTGTGCCTGTTCTGGTCCTGGTTCTTCCGCCGCCTGCGCTTCTGTTTCCTCTGCCGCCAAAATTCATTCCGCCGAACCCTCTGCCTCTGAACGATCTGCCGGAAATGACTGCCTGTGCCTGAACATTTATTGTCTCTGAGACGTTCATGTCGAGAATTTTCTGGGCCAGAGCCTGTGCGTCCTGGGCATTTGTCCTGAGCATACTGCCTGCCAGTTGCACTGCGGCCATAGCCGCTTCAGTCTTTAAGGTATTGCCCTGAGCGATTTCAAGCAGTTTTTCCGAAACCTCGGGCGTTGGAAGAGCGCCCATAGCGGAGATGATCTGGCCTTTTTCCTCGTTCCTGCGCGCGACGTCGTAAGTCGCCAGGCAAAGGGTTGCTTTGTCTTCTACAGGCACGGTATTGCTTTCATCGACAAGTCGAAGAATGGCTCTGATAGCGAGGACGTGATGAGTCAGGGAGCTATCGGAATTCGAGGCTATCTCAAGCAAGGGTTTTGTCGCTTCGTAATTGGGCCAATCACACAAAGTGCGAACAGCAGCGTCTTTGTAAGCCTGGTCCGATGACTTCGTTGCTTCAGTAACGATTGCCAGTGCTTTGGAGGTTCCAAGTGCGTTCATTGTAGTCAAAAGTGACGTCTTGACCTGCCCGCTCGATTTATTTAACTGGTCGATGACGACCTCTGCGGCTTCGTCTTTGTCGTCCGTATTTGTCAATATCGATTTCAGAGTGGAGACGCCGGTGTTTCGCGCGCTTTCACTTTTTGCATTGGTTATCAGGTTCACGAGAGTCGGAATACTCGAAGCGTCTGCGACTTCAGCGAGAGCCTTGAATGCGGCGGAACTTATCTGCTCATTGTCGTCAGCAGCATAAACAAGCAGGTTCTTTGCCGAGCCGGACATGTGACGCTCGCCCAGGAGGCTGATTGCTTCTACCCGGGCCGGAACGGCGCCTGATACGGCATTAGCGCGAATTAACGTTTCGACGCTTGTGCCGCTCATCCGAACTAGGCCGGCGTGTGCGACTGTTTTCTCGTCGCCCGAATCGTTGACCGCAATTCCGAACAAAGATTCTGCCGCGTCAGCAACATCAAGCTTCGAAATAGAGTCGATACTTGCAAGACGCACCCGGGCGCTCGAGCTCTTAAGCATGTCCTTGACGTAACTTATTGCAGAATTGTCCCTGCGATCGCCAATCAAACCAAGGACCTGTACCTGGGTGTCGGGCTGCAGTTGTAACAGGATTTTGTAAAGAGCCTGAGCGGGAGCGTCAGAAGAAGACTGGCGTGCGCCGGTGACAGCGGCCGTGCGGATTTTCGGATTCTCATCTTCGATGAAGTTCACAATTTGAGTCGCACCTTTTTCCGGGTTGCAGGCCATCATGCCGTTTATTGCGGCAATGCGAATGCTTGTAGCGTCAGGGGCACCTGGGCTGCTTTTTGATACGCTCTCATATGTGGCATCGAATATCGCACCTGCATCCGAGGTTTGCTTATTCAACGCTTTTGCCTGCGCGATATCGATAAGGCCCTGAGCGGCTTTCAGATAAATCGGGCTTGACTGATTTTTGAGAACATCCGAGAGAGCCTGTATCTCCGCCTGATTTCCAGTGTGTGTCAAAGCTGTGACCGCGGCTGACGCTACCTTCGGGTCGGAGTCGTTAAGAGCTTTGATAATAGTCGGAATAGCGGCTTGGGCTTTGCGCTCGCCGAGTGAATTGATCAAGCCGATTTTCCACGTCGATTCGGTCGCTGAGCCGAGCTCTTTCAGGAGTACATCGCTCGCGCTCGGATCAGGATTTTTCTCGAGTGCTCTCCTGGCATAATCACGAAGATGCTTGTCTTCATTCGAAAGCAATTTCGTTAGCGCCGGGACCGATTCGGCTTTTCCTATGCGCTGAATCTGCAATACGAACCAGTTGCGCAGCGTATCGGGCATCTCTCTCTCTTCCAGGGTCTTAATCATGACCTTTGCACAAGCCTGGCGTTGAAGCTCTGCGCCGGGACGCGAAGCGTAGGACCCCAGGTCCTGCAACGCTATCTGAGGCTGGTATTGTGACGGGATGTCTTCAGCCATCATATATGGCATTAAATAGTCGACGACTTTCTGGTATGCTTCTGTAAGCTGCTCGGCATTTCGAGACGGAGCTTCTGCCTGGCCTGTCAACTGGCTTAACAAATCCTGTCCTTACTGGCTCTGTGCCGTCCCAGTGAAGACACAATGTTTCAACGTCACCATAGCAAGCGTTATGATTGTCGATTTGATATTCTTCATTTTATGTTGCCTTTCAATGAAAGAGTTTTACTTGCATTGTGTATCATCCAATGTAGCTTACATAACATACGGAGCCCTGTGCGGACGGTCAAACCAGCGTGCCGCTTCAGGATCGTTAAGTATTTTTTCTTCGACAGGGTTCCATTCTAAGGGTCTTCCGATGCGTTCGGCAATACCGTTGAGCTGGCAAATTGTCGCAGTTCGATGGCCTACTTCCGCCGGACATATTGTGGGCTTGCGTGTACGAATACATTCGAGCCAGTTGCCTTCGTGATCGTTTGACTCGTACAAATGGATGTCGTTCGGACCCAGCGGTCTCTGCGCAATTTCGGCTGGTATGGTATCGAGCAAACCGTTGCGGCTGACGAATACCTGACCTTCCTCGCCTATGAACTGTATCATGTTATTTCTCTGGTTCTGGGGATTTCTGATTGGAGCATCCCTCAGGACTTCGACACCATCGGCATATATATGAGTTTGGTATTGTGTTCCTTGCCAGCCTTTAGGTATGAACTTGACAGGTCCTGAGTCATCCATTCCGAGAGCCCATTGAATAATATCGAAGTGATGCGCTCCCCAGTCACCGTTCTTTCGCGAGCCGTATTCCCAGAAACATCGCCATCCGCCGCCGAAGTTGCCCTGAACACGCTGCTGGTTAAATGGATACCATGGTGTTGGGCCGAGCCAGCGATCGTAGTTGAAACCTTCCGGAATCGGCTGTTCAGGTAACGTCCGGGGTGGAGCAAATTGTCCCAAACTTGCATAGCATGTCTTTACCTTGCCAATCCAGCCGTTGCGAACTATCTCAGCGGCAGTTCTGAAAGCCCATTCAGAGCGTTGCTGTGAACCGACCTGGAAAATTGCGCCGTACTGCTTGCTTGCGTCTCTTAATAGCTGGCCTTCGCGGATTGTCAAAGTCAGCGGCTTTTGGCAATAGACGTCTTTTCCGCCTTTCATCGCTGCCAGGGACACCATTGCATGCCAGTGATCCGGCGTGCAGATGAATACCGAATCGATATCAGGTCTGCTGCAGATTCTTTCATATTCCATGTAAGC
>JARRRJ010000085.1:0-6768 GCA_037380865.1 Sedimentisphaerales bacterium | reverse complement strand
CAACCAGGGACTAAGAAAAGAAGATTTTAAATTTGAATTTCCCGAAAGTACTGTTGTTTCTTATATAGGATTAGGAAAGGCCTATGTAGCAGGACTGGCGGGCGACCCGGCGCTGGAACCCAAACCTTTGCTTGGTAAGCCGCTGCCAAAATTCGAAAGTGCAGGCCTTTCCAATGAAGAAATGCAAAACAAGCTTGTATTAGTTTGTTTCTGGGATATGGAACAAAGGCCTTCAAGGAATTGCGTACTTGAGTTAAATAAAAATGCAGGCAAGCTTAAAGATAAAAATATTGTCTTCGTTATAATCCATGTGGCGAACATCGAGCAAAGAAAGCTTGATGAATGGCTTAAAGAAAACAATATTGTTTTGCCTACAGGAAAGGTTGAAACCGACGAAGTAAAGACTCTTTTCAACTGGGGCGTAAAAGCTTTGCCTTGGTTGATACTTACTGATCAAGAGCATGTTGTTTTAGATGAGGGATTTGCAGTTTCTGAGTTAGGAGAAAAATAAAAATGAGCGGCAGGATATTCTCTTTAAATGTAAAATTAGTTGCAATTATTCTTACTGGAATTTTCGTATGTACGGTTGAAAGTCGGGAAAACAATGATGGATCAAAAGCCGGAACAACAAAGACGTTGCATCTTCTTGTCATCGACAAAGAAACTCAAAAATCCGTTCCTGATGTTGAGCTTACTATAAGAAATATACAGGGGGAAACTGACGTTGTTACGGATAAAAACGGAGAGTATAATATAGTTATGCCGGGAGAAGACTCGAACTATGTAAGTGTTAGAGTAAAAAAAGAGGGGTATATAACTATCCGTGCCGGTTGGGGCGGGAACTACTATGTGAAGCAGGCACCTTCTAAATATACTCTGGCGATAGAAAAGGGCACCACGATTGGCGGGAAAGTACAAAATGAGCAGGGTGAGCCTATCGAAGGTGTGACAGTCGGGATTTATTATATCCGAGATTTTCCAAATACTGATGCGGACATCGCGATACGTATTTTTCACTCTTAAACAAACACAAAAACCGACCAAACTTGGCAATGGCAGGTAAATAAGTTGCCCTCTGAATTTACGGCAGACGAGCTTCGGATATTTCTGACGCATCCCGATTACGTGAGTGACAATTTGAGGCCTGGTTATATACCTATGCCCGTTGCGCCTCAGCCTTCTGTAAGTTCGCTTCGTGACTTGAGCAGCATAATGGTTATGAAAAAAGGGATTTCATTGGGCGGCAGAGTTTTAGGTCCAAAAGGAGAGCCGATAAAAGGAGCTCTCATTAGGGAGGGCATTGACCAGCTAAGCAGGGCTTATCCGGATTATAAGACAGACGACGATGGCAATTTTGTTCTTGAGAACGTCAAAGCAGGCACTGTGACATTGACAGTTCAGGCAACCGGGTATTCGCCGGATATGAAGAAGGTTGTAGTAAAAGAGCGCATGGAATCTGTTGAGTTTCGTCTCGCTCCGGGTCACATCGTTACCGGACGCATTGTGGACAAAGACGGACATCCTGTCGCAAATGCAAATATAGGAGTTGAGAAGTGGCGCGGAAACGATTTGCTCGAATGGAGGACTGTCACAGATGCGGAAGGACGTTTTCAGTGGAATGAAGCGCCTGCCGATGCAGCATTGTGTTATGTAACAGCGCAAGACTATATGAGCCTCACTAATTATCTTATAATAGGCTCTGACAAAAAAATTGAAATAACGTTACAACCTCCGTTAAAAGTCCACGGTAAAGTGCTTGATGCTAAGACCGGCGAGCCTGTTCCCGAATTTAGAATGATAACAGGCATACAATGGGAAACGAGTGATTCGATTTACTGGCAACGCGATAATCTGAAAACATTTACCGACGGCAATTTCGAGAACAAGATCAATTATCCATATTATGGGCATTATATCCAAATCGAAGCTGATGGCTATCTCCCGGCAATTTCTCATATGTTCCGAAGTGACGAAGGAGATGTTGTTTATGATTTCAAGCTGGAAAAAGCGTCAGGATTATCGGGAATGGTGTTTTTACCTGACGGAAAACCGGCCAAAGGTGCCGAAGTTATACTTTGCACACCTTCGGGAAGTATGTACCTTATAGATGATCGAGACTGGCGGAGAAGAAGTACTCCTTATGTTATCACAAAACAGGACGGAAGATTCTCTTTCCCCGCACAAACCGAAAGATACATTATTTTTGTATTCCACAATGACGGCTATGCAAAGATAATCGACAGCAAGTTCGAAGGTTCTTCCAAAATTGTTCTACAGCCATATACGAACTTAAAAGGAAAATTTTTAATAAAGGATGAACCGAAAGAATCCCAGAAAATATATTTGACATATATTAATCCGGAGGAGTTAAGCGATATAAGAATTGCACATGAACGCCGTACTGAAACCGATAGCGATGGAAATTTTGAGTTTAATCACATCCCGCCGGGACAAGCGATACTCTACTGGGAAATAAGAAATGATACGCGGGGAAGTCTCAGCCATGGAGTTGCATTGGATATAAAATCGCGACAAATAAACAATGTTTCCATAGGCGGAAAAGGTCGTCCTGTTACAGGGAAAATATTAATTCCGGATTATATAAAAAGCAAAATCGATTGGAAATATTCTGACACGATGCTGGGTATCAATTCACCCGATAATCCCTATACACAGATAGTTTATACGATTAAAAAAGACGGTTCCTTCCGTGTAGAAGATGTTCCAGCCGGTGATTATGTTCTGTTCTTTTCAGTATATGCACTTCCTGAAAGTGAAAATTCTTTTCCGACTAAAAGAATCGGCATGGTGACACACTCATTTCATGTCCCGGATATGAAGGGGGGTGAAAGCGATGAACCTTTTGATCTTGGTGAGCTGGAATTAGAAGTAGTGGATAAATTATCATATATACCTTCATTGATTGATAAGGCTCTTCCTGAACTCAAAGACTTTATTGATCTACCGCAAGCAGACATTCAGAATAAATCGATGCTTTTGTGTTTCTGGGACAACGAACAGAGGCCTTCGAGCAAATGCATTCTTGAATTGAGTAAAAAAGCAGATGAGCTTAAAGCCAAAGGTATTGAAGTACTTCTAATTCATGCATCGAAGATTGAGCACGAAAATCTCGACGACTGGCTCAAAGAAAATAACATTACATTTCCAGTTGGAATAATTGATTCAAATGAAGAACAAACACGCTTCGACTGGGGCGTAAAGGCTTTGCCGTGGTTGATACTTACTGATAAAGAGCATATTGTCACTGCTGAAGGATTTTCTATCAATGAATTAGACGAGAAACTCAAGAATTAATATTTTAATCGGGAGAATTATCATGTGTATAAAAAGGATGTTGATGTTGTGTACAATTCTTTTCTGTTGTTGTCTAAATTTTTCCTCTGCTCAGCAGGTAAAACAGGTTACGTTTCGAGGCATTGTCGTTGACGACCAGGACAGTCCCGTGGCGGGTGCGAAGACTGTGTTATACGACATTCATTATGGACGTCTGCAATATACCTATAACAACGATGACATTATTGAAAAAACATCCGATGCTGACGGCAAATTTTCTTTCTCAATTGAAGTCTCAAGCGACGATTATTCTTTCAGATTTATAGTAGTCGAAAAAGAGGGATTTGCTATGGATTGTAAAAACTGGTATGTAAATCAAACGGAAACGGAGGGGAGGTTCAAGCTGAGTTCCCCGAAGGAATTGAGCGGCTCAGTAGTCGATAAAAGCGGTCAACCGATTTCCGGCTCTTCTGTCAGCGTTCTGATGATGCGAATCGGTGACCCTCAGGATAATCACAGCATGAGTGTAAACGTAGCTCCTAAATTATTGAACACGGTTACTGATGAGCATGGTAAATTTTCTTTCGCTAATTTACCTTCAGATGCTGGCGTCGCATTTCTGATACAGAAAGAAGGAAGAGCAACGGTTTCAACATATGTACCTGGCGCTCCAGCAAGCGAAACATATAAGTTTTCCCCGGGACAGGAAAATATCAGGATAGTCCAGCCCGAAGAATCAAGGATTGAGGGTGTTGCTATAGATACATCATCCGGCAAACCTCTCGCCGGGATGCCTTTAATGCTCAGGGCGAACAATAATTATCAGGTCATGGGACAGGATGTTATTACTACTGCTGAAAATGGTCAATTTAGTATGAAAGGTATTTGTGCGGGTACCTACAATATTATTTATGTAGCACCTAGAGACGAACCTGCTGATTGGCTTGCTCAGCCTGTAAATTTCAATATTGAAGTCGGACAAACCAAAGAAGATGTAATTGTCGAACTCATTAAAGGCGGATTACTTGAAATACATGTCACTGAAGCTGGTTCGCAAAAACCTTTGATGGGTGCTCGAGTTTGGATAATCAATGAGCGAACCCGGGAATCTAAAGCCCAAAGAACAGACAAAAATGGAATCGCAAGCATAAGGCTTTTGCCGGGAGTTTATCAATCAGGTCAGGCTGTTGTCGAAGGTTATTCGAGTTTTATGCAGCAGGAGAGTATATCTATCGAGGACGGAAGAACAAAACGTCTTGATTGGCAGCTTGAGCCAATGCCGAAAGCGAGCGGCGTAGTTCTTGACGAAGAGGGAAAACAAGTCGAAGGAGCGAATATTTACGTTATGCCGGGAGGCAGCAGCAGAGACATAGAATCGGATTCGGAAGGCAAATTCGAAATAAGCTGGAACACGGAAATGTTCTCTGACGAACGAGAGAATCCTCTACTTGTTTGCAGATATGAAGAAAGAAATCTTGCAAAAGTTGTTATTCTCGAAGGAAGTACTGAAAATCTCGAAGTTAAACTTCAACCCGGGATAACAGTATCCGGCAAAGTAGTTGATCTGGAAGGCAAGGGTATCGATAATGCAGGTATCCGGATGATGCTCAGGCAAACGATGTGGGCATCTACACTCATAAGAGGTGACACTACGAAAACCAATGCAGAAGGAAACTTCGAAGTAAAAGCAATTCCTGCAGAGTATCGTTATCAAATAACCGCCAGTGCTGATGGCTACGGCAGTCAGCAAAAAGATGTTCATGCAGACGACGCGGTTGATAATATTCTTGATGCAGGAGAATTTACTCTCGCTTTGGCAAATCTTTCTGTCACCGGCGTTGTTGTGGATGCTGAAGGCAATCCAATTTCTAATGCAAGAATCGAATCTTATAATTTCGATGGTGGCCAGCCTGACAATCTCCGAACACAGACTGACTCACAGGGTAATTTCGTGCTTAAAGGAGTATGCGAAGGTAAAGTTGATATAAGAGTAAATGCTGTCATTAATGGAATAGCTGTTTCAGCACGTGCGTCTGCTGACGGTGGTCTATCAGACATAAAAATCATCGCACGCGAAAGAGGGCAATATATTACGCAACATTTTACCAATAAAACCTATGAACAGATTATACAGGGAAGTGAAAAAGTTATCGCCGGTATAGTTGTGGACGAAAATGATTTACCAGTCGCTGGTGTCCCTGTCGGTGTAAATTGTATAAAAAGAGAGCGCGAGGATGCTCCCGGAAAATTCATGTGGTCATTCTCATCTTATGAGGATTTAAGCAGTACAACTGATAAACAGGGACGATTTGCAATCGCTTTAAAAGAGGATGTTCAGTATGACCTTATTTTCTCACCGAATAATTATGCAGCTATGCTTGTTTATGATATTCCAGCGGGGAAAAAGGACCTGAAAGTCATCCTGCCTAAAGGAGGAACCATTTCAGGTCGGCTTGTGCGTGTGGATAATGGCAAAAAGGTCCCTATTTCTAATGCGCAAGTGAAACTCGAACAGACAGACCGCGCATCTTATACACATTTAGGATTCGATCGTGACAGGAGCACTGTAACTGATTCACAGGGACGATTTAAGTTCGAACATATCCAAACAGAAATCAGGCCGCATGCGAGCATGTCACAATCCGAGTGGGAATTTGTCCCTCGCGTCTGGCAGCTTGTTTATGGAGACAACGTTAAAACATTTGCTTTCTACGACAGACAGGTAATAGATAATTTCGAGTTCCTTTTTGAGCCGGACTTGACTAATCCGCAAAGTATGAAAGGAAGAGCTTTGCCTGGTTTCGAGGGAATTAAAATTGATTTTGATGAGGAAAAGGTTAAAAGCAAAATATTGCTTGTATGCTTTTTCGACATCGAACAAAGACCTTCACGCAGTTGTCTTTTACAACTATCTCAGAAACTATCTCAATTAAAAGAAAAGAACGTTGAAATTATCGCCATCCACGCATCGAAGATTGAACGAGAATACCTTGACAACTGGCTTAAGGAAAATAACATTTTTATTCCTGCAGGAATAGTTGATTCAAATGAAGAACAAATACGCTTCAACTGGGGTGTAAAGGCTCTACCATGGCTTATTTTGACTGATGGGAAACATATTGTTTCTGACGAAGGTTTTTCGATAAACGAACTGGATGAGAAAATACAGAATTGATATTTACAGAAGGTGAAAAAATGTGGGAGAAAAAAGGTTTTGTGAGAAATTTAATCGTTGTAATTACTTTTGTAGTTACGAATGCAGTGGTTGTCAATTTCTGCTGTGCAGCAGACCTGTCAGCCAGGAAAGTGTTCGAAGGCGATTTGATTTTTAATAAAGAACTTCCCGTAGGGTTGACTGCCGGGACATCGGAATATCCTGAACTGATTGAAATTAAATCGGTCTGCTTCGAGGGTAAGTATGGAAATTCATGGGGGATATTCATGGATATTGGCTGGCTTCCTGTTGTCAATTCG
>JARRRJ010000084.1:0-6811 GCA_037380865.1 Sedimentisphaerales bacterium | reverse complement strand
CCACGGATTGCCTCGACGAGTATGTCAGCACCTTTCTGCCAGGCGAGCCTGCCGCAAAAGAGTACCGTCGGATCAAGCGGCGCGATATTGTACTTGTGCTTTTCTTCTCCCGGTTCAACATAGATGTCGAATCGTTCCCAGTCAACACCATTATTTATCACATCAATTTTTGCCTCCGGCACCTCGTACATCCAGACTACCTCGTCTTTGGTGACCTGCGAAACCGCAATGATTTTGTCGGCCCAGTAGGTTCCCGCTCGCTCCTGCTCTCTGACTCTCACGGAGCGCCCGTCGGGGAAAGAGTTGCCGCATCTGCCGTACTCAGTCGAATGTATCGTAAAAACACACTTGTGCTCTCGGCCCCTCTTAATCCATATCATAGCGTTGGCGCAAAGCCAGTCGTGAGCGTGAACTATATCAAATTGTCCGACCAGGTCCTCGACGAGGTAAAAATGATCCACCATAGCCCGGCACATATTATTAACATCATCGACAAAATCCGGGTGCGAAGGATACGAGCAGCGATGATAATGAACACCATCGATTAAGTCGTGTCCCATCTGATTCGGCATCCTGCGCGTAAACAGATGGACCTCATGGCCTTTCTCTGCCAGTGCCGAAGATAATTCGCTGGTATGAACCGCCACTCCTCCGACTGCTGTAGAATGTAGCGATTCCCAGGTTAGCATTGCAATTCTCATAAAATCAATCCTTTTAGCCTTTAAGCAACAAAGTTCCTTTTCTATTCGTTCAATTCACTCCATATTTTAGTTGTGGTTAAGAAAGCTGGACAACTTTCTCTAAAACATTATAATACGTATTAACACACTTTCTCGCCGCCGCTTCCCATGTAAGGTAGCGAACTTCTTCTCTTCCGTTCCTCACTAATTCTTCTGCGTGTTGAACGTTATTAAGAATTTCGATTATAGCGTTAGCGATTTTGTCCGAGTCCCAGAAGTCGACTTTTACAGCACCGCGATTGAGAACTTCTCCGACTCCCGCAGTCTTTGAAAGAATCACGGGGACATTCTGCTGTATCGCTTCGACCGCAGTTAAACCGAAAGGTTCGCTGACCGAAGGCATAACGAAGACATCCGCCGCCTGGTAGGCTCGATCTACGTCTTTGCCGCGAAGGAACCCGGTAAAGAGTATTTTCGTGCCGAGTTCTTTTGCGGCAACAGACTCTATCGTGGAAGGAGCCAGGTCGCCCCAGCCGGCCATAACGAATTTCACCTTTTCGAGCTTTTGCAGAACTTTTTCCGCGGCTTCTATAAAATGGTACGGCCCTTTCTGACCTGTGATGCGCCCGAGAAAAAGGACTATTTTTTCACCATTTCTGTGAAGAGCGTTGTCTCTGCTGACTTCCTTCGGACTGATCCCGTTGTGAACAACCGTGATCTTGTGACGCGGTATGCCGTAGTGTCTTACAATTATGTCGGCAGTGTATTCTGAGACAGCGATGATTGTGGAAGCGGCTTCCATGCCTTCGCGTTCAATCTTGAAAATCTTGTGATTGATGAAATTGCCCGACCGGTCGAATTCGGTTGCGTGAACATGCACGATCAGGGGCCTGGAATGCCTTGCCGAAAGTGCTATCCCCGCGGGATACGTTACCCAGTCGTGCGCGTGAATCACATCAAACGCCTGGTTCTTTATCAGCTCGAGACAGCATCTTGCATATTCACCGACACGCTCGACAAGATTCCCGTCGTAACCTCCGATCGCGCCGGCGCAGCGTATGCGGAGAGGACGTGACCTCTGTGTCGAAACATAAGCCTGCGAACTGTAACCCGAATACGGATTAGGTAGCTCGGATGGAACCGGTGTGAACTTTATGTGCTCGGGATTCTCTCCCGAGGACGATTCCATCTCGAAGAAATTATGGGCCTGACCCTCGATACCCCAAGTACTTGCGGGAAGCAGCATCAGAATATTAACATCCATGTTTTCCATCGCACGTGTCAATCCGTAACAGGCTGTCCCGAGACCACCGCTGATAAAAGGCGGGAATTCCCAACCCAGCATTAAAACATCAATAGACAAAATTACTCTATACTCCTTTCAGAGATTTGCTCTGAAACACAAATCTGCAAAAATAGTTGCCCCCAAGAAAGCAGCATTCTCAACTGAACAGGAAGTATAGTTAACGCACACCAAGCTCCTGCTTTAACTGGTTCTCAGCATCGTACCAGTTCTTGTCGTCCTGGCCCGGCGGGCATCCTCGTTCATACCAGAGATGTTTTGCCCGCTCGGCGATTTGTTCGTACGTAGGCTCGGCAGGTGCCTTGCGCTGAGTAGCTGAAGGTTTCTCTGCAACTGCGGCAGCCTTTCCAGCCAGCCTGCCGGAGCTCAGCTCTTCATGCTTCCTCGTGACATCCTGGTTCTGAGCTGTATTTTTTTGATAGTTGTTAGCTTGTTTCTTTGCCATTTATTAACTCCATTCTTATTATCATCCGACAATGTCTACTTTACCTTCAGGCCAGGAGGCTCTCTGTCGGAAAAGAAACCGCCCTAATCCTTTCCAAATGTATAATTAGCAAGCTGAGTACCCTCCGGGCCCGAATACCCGGATTGACATCTTAAGCAGTGCAAAAGCAGTCTCAACTTTTAAAGACTTTGAAACTCCCTATTAGTTTCATCTAATGAATCCCAAACGTAAATAAGCAAAATACTCAAAGAAGACCGGCTCTTTGCCTAAATTCAGCCCGACTTCTTTGTTTGTCTCCTTTTTGTCACCCTCCCATTTTATCCATCATACGCAAATTAATGCCTTTGGCCGGTAACACCTGTTAACATTTGCAGATTACTAAAAAGTAACCTATAATGCAGACTCAGAATCCGGCTGAAGGAACGCTGAAACCGTATGAAAAAGGATTAATAGCATTGGGCTAACTACAAAGGAATACGAAGATGGGTACAATCGAACAAGGCGTAAAACAGGCCATTGAAAATTGCCTGAAAGTGAAGGACGGAGAAAAAGTTGTCATAATAACTGACAGACCAACTCTCGACATAGGTTTGGCTCTGAAAGAGGCAATAGAGAAGATTACCAAAAAGACGCAGTTCTTCGTAATGGAGGATTTCGGGCCCAGGCCGATTAATTTTCCGCGGGAAATTGACGATTCAATAAAAACAGCAGACGCGAGCATTTATGCGGCCCAGGGCGCAGAGGGAGAGCTTCAGACTTTCAGAATGGCAATGCTCAAGGCAATCGAAGCGAATCAGAAACTCAGGCACGCTCACATGATTGGCATTACAAAGGAAATTATGACAGACGGAATGTGCAGCGATTATAAGGAAATCCAGCGCATAAGCAAACTTGTATATGACAAGGTAAGAAACGCTTCCAAAATCAGGGTCGTGACTGAAAACGGAGGTGACTTCCTCGCGCACTTCAGCGGCGATATCAAGTGGATAATCAGCGATGGAAATATTACGCCCGGCTTCTGGAAGAATCTTCCCGATGGCGAAGTATTTACCTCTCCGGTCAGTGTCGACGGAACAATTATCATAGACGGCTGTCTCGGTGACTTCTTTACCGAAAAATACGGCTCTATCGAGAATAATCCCGTCACCGTCGAAGTCGCCGACGGCAGGGCAATAAAAGAGACGATCAAATGCGACAACAAGCAGTTACTGAAAGAATTCGTCAAATATCTTTTCGAGATTGACGAGAACAGCAACAGGATTGGCGAGTTCGCGATTGGAACAAACACGGGTCTGACGAAGTTAATCTATAATCTCCTGCAGGACGAAAAATTTCCCGGAATCCATATTGCTTTCGGTAGTCCGCTTCCAGGAAAAACGGGCGCTGATTGGGACAGCAAAGCACACGTCGACGGCGTAATAAAAAATCCTTCGATCTACGTGGATGAAGAAATCATTATGAACAAGGGACAATTCTGTTTTTGAGTCACCTTAACCGCTTATAAAAAAAGGTATATTATCATGAAGTATGTCAAACTTGGTAAAAGCAAACTTAACGTTTCAAGGGTGGGATTCGGAGGAATTCCAATAATGAGAGTCTCTTTCGAGCAGGCTGAAAAGTGCATTCTAACTGCGTTAGATCTCGGTATAAACTATATCGATACCGCGACAGGTTATGGAGACAGCGAAGAAAAAATCGGCAAAGTCATAAAAAAGATAAATCGCGACGAGTTAATCATCGCGACAAAGTCACCTCCGTCAGATGCGAAAAAGCTGGAAGAATCCATAAATCTTTCTCTAAAGCGTCTCCAAATTGAAACGATAGATTTATATCAGTTTCACTGTATCAATAACGAAGAAGTTCTTAAAAAGTCACTCGACCTCGTTCCTGTTCTCGAAAAAGCGAGGGAGCAGGGAAAGATTCGTCATATCGGAGCGACTGTTCACGGCGTGGATTTTATCAACAAAGCGCTGGACGTCGATACGTTCGAAACAGTAATGATAGCACTTAATTTCATCGTAGCCGAAGCGGCTGAAGTTGCTCTGCCAAACGCCCGAAAAAAAGATGTGGGTGTTATCGCCATGAAGCCTATGGCGGGCGGCCACATCGAAGACGCCAATCTCGCGTTCAAATATTTCCTGCCGCTTGAAGATGTTGTGCCTTTGGTTGGAATTCAGTCACCCGAAGAAATCGAGCAGATTGTCAGAATACTCGACGAAAATATTCCCGCAACAGAGGAAGAGCTCAGCCAAATGGAAGCTATTCGCCTCGAGCAGGGAAATCGGTTCTGCCGGAGATGCGAATACTGTATGCCTTGCGAGCACGGAGTGCAGATTTTTCCGATGACAATATTCAAATCTTTCGGCAAACGTTTTCCTCCGAAAGAATTGGTAAAAGGGAACTGGCCGGGAATGTTCGATAGTCTGGAAAAATGTGTTCAGTGCGGCGCATGCGAAAACAAATGTCCTTACAATTTGGAAATACAGGAAATCCTCAAGGAAAACGCGGCCTATTTCAGAGAATTGCAGAGACAATTTTGTGACGAATAATTAAGAACGCCTCTCAGCTTTGCCGGATTTTATTCAGAATGTGCCAGTATGCTCCGCGCGCTCCGTTTTCAATCGCCTTTGTCAGAGGAGTGTTGTCGTTGTAATTGTAATCTGCGGCATCCTCGCCCGCAGGCTCGAAAAATCTCTTGTCACCGTCGATTAATTCCTTCACCAGCTCAGCAGGTTTTTCTCCAAGCGCCTCGGATATAAAAAAAGTCGGCCTGAGAAGATTCAGGGGACCCGTATATTTCCGTCTTATCGCAGAGTAATTTCCTCTTCGCACCAATTCGGTGACATATTTTTCCATGGCAGTATGGGGATAAATTCTCATTCCGAGTGTTGCGCCTGCGCAGTCGGGATTAATTTGTTTTATGAAATCAATCGTCTCCCTGACTGTTTCAGGTGTCTCGGCGGGACCGCCCAGGAGAAGGTCTATCATAACCGCGATTCCGTTTTGCCTGCACAATTTGACTCCCTCAGCCAGGTCATCTTTGTGGTGACTCTGGTTGTATGTTCGGAGCATTAATTCGCTGGCTGAATCGCCTGTAAAGTCAATTCCCGTGCAGCCTGCCCGGGCCATCTTTCCTGCAAGCTCCGCGTCGAACGGAGCAGGTGACATGTAAGTATACCATCGCACTTTATCGCCGAGAGATCGCCTGATAATCTCGTTGCAGATTTCCAGCGCGTGACTTCGAGCCAAGTTGAACTCGGAGTCGCAGATATGCAGAACATTTACACGCTGATTCAGTAAAGATTGAATTTCATCGACAACTTCCGGAGGCTTTCTCAGCCGCAGTTTAGTTCCCTTTGCCAACGGGTCTGCGCAGTAAATACACTTGCGATTACAACCGCGAAATGTCTCTATACCGCACTGGCCGCCTCGTTTGAAGTAGGCAAGATTATCTATGAAATTTCGTTCTGTACCTAACGATATCGAATCAGGCCAGGAAGGAGAGTTCTCAAATACCTGGTTTCTGTCACGCCAGATAAGTCCCGGGACTTCTTCGAGCTTTCGAGAACCCCGCAATTGTCTAATGAGCTCTACTACAGGCTTTTCGCCGTCACCGTGTATCCCGAAATCTACACCAGTGAATTCGAAAATCGTTCTGGCAAATATAGAAAAGCCTATGCCGCCGAGAACTATGGGGGCGTCGCTCAGTGTTCGTACTTTTTCGGTAGTGCTTTTCAGATCAGGCACGAACCAGTCGGCGCTGGGCCAGAAACAATCGTCTGCGTTCCTGAATGTAACACCGATAAGCTCAGGATTCTTTTTTGAAAAATAATCCTTCATAACTTCGTCGGGATTATCAGCCTGACCAAGGTCGAGAAGCTCCGTCTCTATGCCAGCCATTCTTGTTGACGAAGCTATATAATCAAGGCCTATCGGCGCCACGGGCGGCGCCATCCTGTTTGTATTTATGAGGACAACCATAATATTAGAGTTATAAATGCCTAAAGTGAAAGTGGAAGTAGGGTGGGGTTCTACCCCACCGTTTGTGAATCTTTAGTTCACTTTCAATCGTTATTTCTGAACTTTTGTCATAAAAAAACAGGGGCTGATTTTCTATGAACCAGCCCCTGCAAAAATGTATTGTGCACCAACCTTTTCTATTAGAATTTCCAGCTTAGAGACAATGAACCCCAGTATTGATCCCCATCGGGATTGACTGATTTGTCCCATGTTGACTGGTAAAAGAAGCCGGGAGTGAGGAAAAGGTTATCCTGGATCTCATAGGTTGTCGTAGCGCCGAAAACACCATTCGACCAGTCATGATCGACATTCGTTCCAATCGGAGAGACGCCGTCATTGTAAATTGCCTCAGCATGCAGGTTC
>JARRRJ010000083.1:0-6838 GCA_037380865.1 Sedimentisphaerales bacterium | reverse complement strand
TTATTGATGGTGCCGTCCAGCACCCATTGCCCATCGACACGCAGCTTACCTGCCCAGGAATTCCGTGAAAAATAGTTGTCCAGTCGCTCCCACGCACTGATGGATCGGACTCGCTTGACTTTACCATATTTTCCTGAGCAAATATTTTCCTTCATCTGGCTCATAATACTGGTATAAAGATACTGGAAACAAACTGCTACCTTAGTATTATATCCCCGGACAAATTCGATTAGGTTGTCAAGCTCCTGGATTGTTGCAGTGGGAGGCTTTTCCATAAATACGTCGAAGCCTGCTTTTAAAACTTGCTTCGTCAATGGGCTGTGAGTATTGATTGGCGTGGGAATATATATAACATCACATTTTCCCTGAACTTTGTCAAGCAGTTCATCGACAGAATCATACACTTCGACACCTTTGTCACGGCAAACTTGCGCGCCTGGTCTTTTACGTGTGGGATTCGAGACGGCAGCTATCAGCTCTATTTTATCAGGAATCATCCAGATTCTTTTGATAAGCTCGAAGGCATATCCTCCCGCTCCTATCATTGCTAGGTGTAGCATGATCCAACTCCAAATTTTATTGTTAAATTGAGCAGAATTTTCAATCCCAAAGTCCTTCTTCGATTCTTATCATCTTCCCGGTATCAGCGGCATCACGCGCGCACAGACACGCGTGTGTTAACATAAAACCATCGTTCGTACTCAACTCTGGTTTATACTCATTTCTTCCCACGAGAGATAAAAGAAAATTACGAAACATTCTCGATTTCTGAGCAACCGGGAAATCTATTTGTTTCTGACCTTCTAAAATCAGGTTGCATGTGTTCTTGCTAGCATTCGCTTCGATTACCCCTTTTGTCCCCACAATTCGGACCCAGTCGTCACCATGTGTAGGTGCAGAAGATGGTCGGTACAAATCGACGCTTATCGTGGCATGGCCGCCATTGCTCATTTGCAGAATCATTGCGCAGTTGTCCTCGCAATCCATGTGGCTTGGATGAGCAAAATTACTTTGCATCGCCATACAGGAGTGAAAACCAATCCCAGTAATATAGTGAATAAAATCGAGTGCATGAATCCCCACCCATCCGATAGTTCCTCCATAGGTCTGTCTCTCTGCAAACCAGTCCGGCCTTGTTCCCCATTTATAACTCTTTCGCCCATTGGCGATTACCAACTCACCAATGTCGCCGCTATGATAAATATTGTGAGCAGTTATGAAAGCACCTTCAGAACGCATCGAGTGCATTGCAAATAATTTCACATTGTTCTTTTTGACTTCTTCATGCAGTTCTTTAAGAGACTCGTGCGTTATAGCCAGAGGTTTTTCACAAATCAAATGACAACCCGCCTTAGCTGCGGCTATCGAAATTTCTGCTATTTTATCAAGCCTTGTGCTGATTATCGCTACGTCAGGCTTAACATTACTAAGCATTTCTCGCCAATCATCAAAACGTTTGACCTTTTTATTGTATATTTTATGGCTGGTGACAATGTCAAGCGGCTCTGCTTCTAAGGCCGGTGCAAACGCAACAAACTCTGCAACGTTCATACCCGCCATATCATCGAACACAAATACAGAATGGCCGAATCCCCCTATGCTTACTACTTTTAATTTATACACTGTTTCTCCTAAATCCGAACAATTTAAGTTCGATTTCCAATTACGCAGTGAATAACTTCTGGCTGTCTAAATCACCGGACTAAAAACAGTATATCCATAACTGTGTATCATACACTAAAAAAACTTTATATCAAATCCGGCAAGTGATAGCAATAGGTTTCTGGAGGGTGCGTTGTAACGCACTGTTTAAATCACCGCCTGGAAAAGCTGCGATTTATCGCACAATACCAAAAAGATTCTTGAAAAAACAAAACATGAAAGTACAATTATCGTAGAGACGCACGTCCGTGTGTCTCTACCGGTTTTATCTGAGGCAAATGGACTTTATTGTTTCAGCATGGAGTAGTCTATGAAACGATTTATTTGTTGTCTGGTGGTAGGAGTCTTGATAGCTGGTTTTGCCGGTGCGGCGAGTTTACCATATGAAAACGAATATGCCTTTGGTGTTGACGCTTCATTTGTTAAACAGGCGATGGATCGAGGCATGTCCTACAAAGATGCGAATGAGGTCAAGACTCCACTGCAAATATTCTGTGATCATGGCTACAATTGGGGGCGAGTACACATGTGCAATGCACCAGTAAGGGGGATACCTCAAACAATGGAGTATGTTATAGCTTCCGGCAGGTTGCTCAAAGAACAAAATATGAAGTTTCTTCTGGACTTCATGTTTTCAAATAGCTGGGCTAATCCGACTACCCAGCCTACTCCGAGTGCGTGGGTAGATATGGACCACGAACAGCGTGTTGCTGCAGTGTACGAGTTTTGCCGTGATTCGATATCAGCTTTGCAAGATGCTAATGCCATGCCGGATATGGTACAAGTTGGTAACGAAATTGGTAACGGATTTCTCTGGCCCGACGGTCGTTTGCGGCCTTTGACTGATAAACCCGGCAAATGGTCAAATGTAGCAGATTACCTTAAAGCAGGAATCACAGGAATCAAAGAGGCTTCTGGAGATCAAACAGTAAAGATTATGCTGCATGTGGATCATGGAGGAGACATTCCGCTGACACAAAACTTTTTTGACAAAATGAAAGAATTTGGTGTGGAGTATGACGTAATAGGATTCTCTTTTTATCCATGGTCACACGGTACTTTATTGGATTTACGAGATAATCTTCGATTTACAGCACTTCGTTACGGAAAGGAAATAATATTGGTGGAAACCGGATATTATTTTGAACGAAGTCGTAATTTCCGAGGAGTTTTACCCCCGTTTCCAGAAACTCCTCAGGGCCAGCGTGCGTGGCTTGAGGAAGTGAATGAGATTGTACTGGATACTCCCAATGGCTTGGGAAAAGGCATTTTCTGGTGGGAACCGATGATGAGAGGCAGGGGTTTTTTTGACCGCAACGGCCAGGTTCAACCTATAATACATGCATTTGAAAAATATACTCGTCCTGCTCATCGTTCAGACGGTCAATTCAGGCTGCAGTAGTTTAGGTTTTTGAATGAAGTGAAAAATTCAAGAAGAATAGCCTTATGAATAGGTTTCAGAATGCGTTTTCTTAAGGAGGCCGAGCGTGAATCCAAAATCGATAAAATTAGCAAACATTATAATAATAATGATTCTAAGCATAAGCTCTCTTGCAAATGAATCTTCCAAGGATAGTAGCTCTCAAATTTCGAAACCTGGAAGAACCGAAACTAATCAATCACGCAGAGAGTATCTTGAAAATCTTCTGAAAATCCTGCCTGAACTCCCGACCTGGAACCAATGGCTGGAAACATCAGGAGAATTGCCTCCTGATTTCGATACTTTGCCGCGAATCAACAGTCTGCCTGATCCACTCACATTTGCCGATGGCAAGCGAAAGGTGAAGACGATTGAAGACTGGAAGGAGCGCCGCGCTGAAATCATCAGGTATTTTGAGATGTACGACATTGGCACAATCCCACCCAAGCCCAAGCTCGAAAAGATCGTGCCAGTGGACCCAAACGCAGCGGCAGTGAGTCGTCGCGGCCGGGGAGGCTTCGGATTTGGTTTCGGTTTCCGTAGTGCTACCGCGATGCCTGAAGGGACTGTTACAAAGATTGTTGACCTGCAATATGGACCTGACAGCCAGATTACGACGCGCGTAACTCTCAATATACCCCCTGGCCAAGGGCCGTTTCCCGTACTGATCGGAGGCACATCGAGTATTGTCAGCCGCGGCTATATCTCCTGTTCATCCCCGGGCAATGTAGATAATCCTCCGGACATTGGGAAATACTATCCTGATTATAATTGGGGTTCGATGGCCAAGTGTGCATGGACTGCACAGATGATTGTCGATTATTTGTACACTATACCTGAAGTGGATAAACGCTGCATAGCTATCACCGGTTATTCCCGCGTTGGCAAAATGGCGGCAATTTCAGCGATGCTCGATGAACGCATCACAGCCTGCGTTGCCGGTAGCACAGGTGTGGGAGGAGTGCTGCCGTGGCGGTCTGCCGGTGAGCGAGGGGCAGCCGAAGGAATTGAGAGCACCACCCGCGACTTTCCCATCTGGTTCGCGCCCCAGCTTCGCTTTTTCGCAGGTCGGGAAGACCGTTTACCCATAGACGGAGATCTGATGGCGGCAGCAATCGCGCCCAGATCGCTTCTGAGTTTGTATGGCTTGAGTGACGAAGTTGGTAATATTTATGGCAACGAACAGAGCTATTACTCAGCACAGAGGGTGTACGATTTGCTTGGTGTTCCAGAGCGAAACAGTATCCTGCACCCGCCAGGACATCACGGCGCAAACGACCAGGAAGCAACGATCAAATGGCTTGACATTCAATTCGGTAAATCCTCGGAAAAGTGGCAGAACGATTTTCTCTTCCCATGGGATTTTGAAAAGTGGCGTAATGACAACAACGAGAGTGTTGACCTGAGCAAGTATCCCTCCCACATCGACAACGCAATTCTGGAATCTGTCAGTTCGGTTTCCGATTGGGAGAAGAAGTCCGCTGAAATCATCAAATCAGTGGTGTGGATGCTGGGCAGTCGTGAAGGCGGCACAGGCGGAACCGATCCTGTCCAAAGGGGACGAGATGATGTCGTTGATTGGGCTATCAGGCGCGGCACTTCCTTCGGCTGGCTCCAGCCTGAGAAGGATCAAACGGAATATCGCAGTATAACTTTTGGCGAGGGCACTCGCGGCGAGCTGTATTATCCCACAGGCACGCCCGCGGATGCAAAACTTCCGACTATCATCTGGCTGCACGGTTACAGCTATCCGATGGGGTATATGTGGGTTTATAGGCGCTCTCCGGATCTGCATCCAATCCTGGCTCTGGTTCGCGCCGGTTATGCAGTCTTTGGCTTCGACCAGACCGGCCACGGCAGCCGTACTGACGAGTTCGCCACTTTCTACGAACGTTTCCCACACTGGTCGCGATTGGGACGGATGGTTTCAGATACTCGCGCAGCAATCGATACACTACAGAAAGAAGGCCTGGTCGATGCGAATCGAATCTATCTTTATGGTTATTCGATGGGTGGGATTGTGGCCATGCATACCGCCGTTCTCGATCCTCGCGTTAAGGGCATTGTCTCAATTTGCGGATTTACGCCAATGCGGACCGATACAGCCGATACAGGCACCGGCGGACTGGCTCGTTACAGCGTCGATCTGCCGCTTTTACCCCGGCTTGGATTCTTCATCGGCAATGAGTCGAAACTGCCGTACGATTACAATGAGTTGATAGCCGCGATTGCGCCGCGTCCCGTATATGTACTGGCGCCGCAATTCGATCGTGACGCCAATCCGGGGGACGTTCGTGCCGCTGTCGAAGAGGCGAAGAAGGTCTATAAACTCTACAATTCTACGGACAAACTCACGCTTGATGAGCCATGGGACTACAACCGTCTGCCTGAAGCTACACAGGACAGAATTATTCAGTGGATGGACAAAAATATGAAATGACTCTGAAAAAGAGGAGATTTTTATGAAAGGACACATGATAAAAACAAATATCACCAGGGCAATTTTCTCATTCATTGTAATAATAATTCTTGCCCAAATAAGCAACAATGTACAGGCAGCAGTCAGCGCAGAATCGGTCAAAATTGAAGAAGATGCATCATTATTTACTATCTCCAATGGCATAGTTACATCGCGAATCTCTAAGCGAAATGGTGATATGACATCGTTGTTATATAAAGGGACGGAAACGCTCACCGAAAAATCAGGTCACACCGGCGGGTACTGCTCGCATGATACGACAGGAGGAATTGATACTATAACAAAAATTACAATCGACCCTCATTCAAACGACGGCGCGCTGACCTACATCCACAAAGTAAAGGACAGCAAGGACATATACTTTTTTGCCAACTCGACAAACCAGCCTGTCGATATGAAGGTGTTTTTGAGGAGTAATAAGAGTCTTGCTCTTTGGAGTCCGCATACAGGGAAAAGAAGTGAACTTGAAACGGACGTCTCAGATGCGTCGGGAAAGTCTGTTACGACAGCACCTCTGGTCCTTGAGCCGCTTAAGTCGGTATTTTATGTACAGCAATAGCCGCAGCTTCCAGAAAGGGGAAAAATATGTTCAAGACAAGTTTCATTAAAGGCGTAGCAATTATAATGAACGTCCTGATCACTGTGTGTTTCGTTTCAGTGAAGGTGGATGCGCAGGGAGGGCCAGCGAAGTCACCCGTGAAATTGACGGAAACCGATCAGCTTTACATTCTTGACAACGGTATTGTCATTGCAAGCATAGCCAAGACATCGGGTGACATCGTATCACTGAATTATGACGGCAAAGAAATGTTCGCAACTATTCTTGACTCTGAAGGCAAGCCAGATTTGCAGGCCGACCCGCCGGGAGAAAATCTCAATGGCCTAAATCGCGGCATGACAGACCATCAGTATGGTTTCTGGTCACACGATGCGATGGGACGCAGAGAAAGCGCTCAGGCCGCGATAGCCAAAATTACTATCGACCCGAAGAATAACAACGGGCAGCGAGCCGAGGTCTCTGTCAAAGGACTTTCAAACGGTACTCGCCAGTTAGGAACAGGTCCCGGTGCTTCGAGAGGCGATGGCGATTTCTATGCTGATGTCGAGATTCGCTATACAATGAATCGAGGTGACCCTGGTGTTTATACCTACTGTATTTTCGAGCATAAACCCGACTATCCTGCCGATACGATTACTGAAGCACGCTTCTGCATGAAGCTCAACGATTTCTTCGACTGGATGTTGAACGACGCAAAACGCAACAAGCTATATCCAAA
>JARRRJ010000082.1:0-8342 GCA_037380865.1 Sedimentisphaerales bacterium | reverse complement strand
TATGAAATTTGCAGCGTTTGTATAAGAAACCTGAACGAGCAGAAGCCGCGATAGTCTATAAACCAAAAAAGAAGCAGTGCCTATCAACAGAAAGAAAGCTGTCAACCTTCCAAGCGCGCCGAAGTTGAGCCAGTGGTCAAGCAAAATATATACGCCTATATATCCGCAGACAAAGAGCATGATAATCGCTGCTGTCTTAAGCACAGCTATCGCGGCGAGCCATTTCCTAACCTTATCAACCCGCGATACCAGAAAATCAAGTTCTTCGTTTATAGCCATAATAAAAGAATCTCTTTTCTATCTTATCGTCTCATTCTGTTTGCCGCTGCGGATTCGATTAAAAGCAGCGCGATTAATATCCAGATAAGAATCGGCACAAGTGACCTTGGATTCATCCCTCGCGAATCAACTGTCGGTTCGCGAGCCGCAAGCGGCGAATCGCCTGTAATAAAAACTCTACTGACGGCATTTTCAATCTGCCCGTCGTCAGGTTTTGCCATGTTTGTCTCTCCGGCCGGTAAATTTACTCCGGCATAAATACTCGGTTCGCCAACTGTCTTTATCCAGCCTGTGGCTTCCGATTCGGGAACTGTTATGCAGGAATTTGTCACAGACATAAGCTGTTTCTGACCGTCAACGTCCTGTATCCACAGCTGCCTTTGCCCGATGGCATTTGCCACCTCAATATCCAAAGGCAAAAGTATTTTCTCTTCGCACGTGAAACTCAAGTTCACAATTTCTTCTTTCTCACCTAACAGACACTGGCACAACGCAACCGAAGGACCGGATTTGAATAACGAGCCTAACGACTCGTCAACGCTTGTATTGACAAGGATACTTGTGCCATTACCTTGTTTCTTGTAATAGATAAAGCCCGCGCCATTTTGATATGTCCCCAAACACGTGCTTTCGGGCAGAGGCTGGCAATCCCAATAACCGCCAAGAGAAATTCTGTGGATTTGATAGTTTTCCAGCGCTTTCAAGGCCTTATTGTCAATGCCTGAAAGGCTTTCAGCAACCGGATCGATATTGAGATATGTCTTCTCTTTTATGCACTTTAGCGGCAGGGCGGCAAGAGCGTTTTGCTGCCATAATTTTTGTGCCGAGTCTGCAAGAGGCTCACCATTGAGAAAGAAGATTGCTCTGCCTCCTCTTTCGACGAAATCCGAAAACGTTTTCATCATATTATTTGACATACCCGGAATTATCGTGCACATAAAAATATTCGCCCATTTAAGATCCGATGCGTTCATATTCTGAAGCGGAATCCGCCTGGCGTTGTACCTGCTGCTTGTGCTTTTCTGCGAAATAGTTTTTATCGCTGTATCAAGCAAAAACATTTCATCCTTTTCAGCCTCGACAAGCAGTACATTTTTGGTTGTTTGTTTGGGAATTCGAACCGCCAGGTAAAATTTATCGTCCTCGTTCAGATTATCGTTCGGAGTCAGAATAAGCTCTATCGGAATATAAGAACGCAAATCATTAATTGAATCAGCGGTCCTGTTTTGACGTGTCCGGCCGCTATTATTGATGGTGACATCGATAGAAAGTCGGTTGGTCTTATAATCTGCAGCAGAAGCGCTGACAATAGAAGCATTATTTACAGGTTTGGAAGAGGATATAACCTTATACTCGATATTGTCCACGACTGCGGGTTCCTGGACGCTGAGAAACTGCTGCGGGATATTTCCCGTGAAGTCACTTATCAGGCACGCGAAAATCCTGTCACCTTCTTTCGCATTTTTGGTACTATCACTTAAGCCTGAAATAAACGCGCCGATTTCCGCCCTTTTCGGTTTAATGTCAAGGGCCTGAACCTGTGCCAGTGCCTGCTGCTTGTTAAGGCCGTAATTCCAGCTGCCTGAAACCAGGGAGCAGATATTGAAAACCGAGTCCGATTCAGATGATACGATGTAATCAATTGCCGTGTCTCTCATCTGTTTGAAATAGGTGTCACCATCAGCATAAGCCATCGAAGCTGAATCGTCCAGTCCCAGATAATAAATGTTATGAGTTCCCTTCTGCTTTGCCTTTGTAAAAATTATCGGCTGCGCGAAAAGAAAGGCGATGAGCGCGATTATCATGCAGCGCAGCAAAAGTATCATCAAATCGCGCAAATGTCTTCGCGAGTGACTTTCTATTTGGCTGTTTTTGAGGAACTGAAGCATTGTGAACGGCACGCGCCTGTATCGCGGCCTTGCAAGAAAATGTGCAAGCACAGGCCCGACAACAGCCGCTATACCAAACAAAAATATCCACGCTCCAAAACTCATTTTAACCTCTTGCGCTTGGCAAGGTACGCTATCATTGCCCTGTCCAGAGGCTTGGACGTGTCGAGAAGGCAATAATCAACATTACTTCTGCCTGCTGTCTTCGCGATTTCATCCAGGAACTCCGTGACGCACTCGCTGTACTTTTGCCTGAATGACTGGGGAAACGTTCGGATTTTTTCGCTCGATTCCAGATCCTCGAACTGAATAAGTCCGTCGTAATCGAGATTGATCTCCTGGTGGTCGAGTGTCTGAAAAATAATAACATCATGCCTGAGGAATTTCAAATGCGACAGTCCTTTGAAGATACTTCCCTTGTCGTCCAGTAAATCCGAAATTAAAATCACCAGGCCTCTTTGTTTTGTAGTCTCCGCAAGCGCATGAAGAACGTCTGCAAGATTTGTCTGTCCTTCAGGCTGGTTGTATTGAAGTGTAGCCAGAATAAGATTGAGATGCGTGCGTCTCGAGCTTGGCGGAATTCTCTTTTTCACCTTGTCCGCAAACAGAATCAATGATGTGCTGTCACCCTGGCCGAGCATCAAATAGCTTAGAGCCGCGGCAAGGAACGAACCGTATCTGTTCTTGCTGACGGAACCTTTGCCTGCGAAGGACATGCTCTTGCTGCTGTCCAGAAGAATGTAAACGATCGTATTTGTTTCCTGCTGAAAACGTTTTATATAAAGTTTGTCACTGCGGCCGAAAACTTTCCAGTCCACAAATTTAAGCTCATCGCCCTGGTGGTATTGCCTGTGGTCACTGTATTCCACGCTGAATCCGTGAAACGGGCTCGGATGCAGGCCGGCAAAGAATCCCTCGACGGCACAGCGGGCCACAAGCTCCATATTGGCCAGCTTGCTCAAGAATACCGGGTCAAGATATTCACGGCTATATTTCACTTTCATACTCCTCAAAAGAATAAGTATAGCCTTTGGGCAGTCCTTTTTTCTTGTCACATCTTATTTCGGAATCGGAACATTCTCTACGAGATCATCGAGTATCGCTTCGACACTTACACCGTCAGCTTCTGCGTCGAAGTTCGTAATCACCCTGTGCCTGAGCACGAGCTTGCTCACTGCTTTTACATCATCGAACCCGGGAGTTATCCGTCCTTTGATAAGCGCAAGAGCCTTTGCTCCGAGTGTCATAAATTGTCCCGCTCTCGGGCCGGCGCCCCACTTGAGATATTTCTTGACCATCCATGGTGCCCTGTGGTCGCTCGGTCGCGTTGCGCGTGCAAGATTGATGCAGTACGCAATGACTGTGTCACTTACCGGCGCCATGCGGACAATCTCCTGGAAAAGAATCATGTTATGTCTGTCAAGGACCCTGTGCGCATCTTTCTTTCTTCCTGTAGTAGTATGCTTGACAATCATGTGCTCTTCTTTGGCAGATGGATATTCGATGTAAATCATGAACATAAACCTATCCAGAGCGGCTTCAGGCAAGGGATACGTTCCTTCCTGCTCTATCGGATTCTGAGTCGCGAGCACAAAGAAAGGCTCATCAAGACTGTAGGTCTGTCCTGAGACAGTGACTTCCTTTTCCTGCATAGCCTGGAGAAGTGCGGCCTGTGTCTTCGGGGGAGTGCGATTAATCTCATCCGCAAGAACTACGTTGGAAAAAATCGGTCCCTTGACAAACTCGAACTTCCTTTTCCTGGTTTGCTGGTCCCTCTGGATTATATCTGCGCCGGTGATATCCGAAGGCATCAGGTCCGGAGTAAACTGTATCCTGTTAAACGACAGGCTCATCGCGTCGGCGACGGAATGCACCATGAGCGTTTTGGCAAGACCCGGCACACCCTGAACTATACAATGTCCCCCGGCAAGCATGCAGCATAGCATCGAATCGATTACGTTATCCTGGCCTACAATGACCTTATGTATCTGGTGCTTAAGTTCGATGTAGCCCTTGTGAAGACGTGCGATCAGTTCTGCTTCGTTAACAGAATGGTCTTGTCGCGGCTCGCTACCGTCTTTCGTTGAAACGGGAGTTGTGTTGTCGAGTTCTTGTTCCGCCGAATGTTCCATGCGCTTATCCCTTAAATAGACAATCACCTGATATTTCTATTTTACTATATTGCCTTAAAAAATCCAGAAAATAAAAGGCAAATGTGGGAAAATTTATCTTGAGACAGGGATTAGCCCAGCATTACACATTTAGTGCGGAAGTGCGGAATTGACGCTGGAGACAGACGAACGGTATACAGACTCGCAGTATACAATTTAGCGTATTTGTGTGCTGCAATGCGAGAATCAGCTTTCGGTATTTATCAAATCTTTCTCCCTGGCTTTTTCCTTGATGTAGCCTGCGGTTCGCTGTGCCGCTTCCTTGCCGAAATCGATGCATTTGTGCATCCCGGAGTTGAAGGATTTCACGAATTCCTGTGAGTCGAAATTCGCAAAAGCAGATTGCACAGCACTGCGCTCTATATCCTGGCCAGGCTCGACATCAGGAGGCGGCGCAAGCATATAAATTGCGGTGGCGAATCCGGAAAAATAGATGATGAATAAAAAAATGAGTTTTGATCTCCAGCCCTTCACTAAGTTTCTCCCCCGAAAAAGAGGTTCATATAAGTTACATGCGTCCAAAACTGGAAGTGCGTAAGCCTTATGCTCTTTAGTTTACTTTAGTCATTTCAGGCACTTTATACTCTCGTGCTCTATTTAATACATAATATATACAGCCGCTTTTCAAAATAAATTTCGCACATAGCCGCAGGATTTTTCTAAACAGCCTTGTGTTATATCGGTCACTATTGGTATAATCAGAATAATTTGCAGTATGTATATATTTCATCCTGTTGGGACGGGCCTTGAAAAAATGAGCTGTCAAACGAAAAAATGCGGCGGTGCCAATCTTAACGGACTCAGCAGAAAACAAACATCAAGAGGTTTTACTTTAATTGAGCTTTTGGTGGTTATCACTATCATAGCTTTATTACTCGCGATTTTGATGCCCGCGCTGCAAAAGGCCCGCAAGCAGGCGCAGGGCATAGTTTGCAGGTCAAATTTGAAACAGTACGGCCTTGCGATGAGGATGTACCTGGATAACAATGACAGCTCGTTTCCTTATGTTAACACATGGCTATTCAGGGACGGCCAGCATGGCTGCCAGTGGCACGATGCGCGAAGAAACCTGAACCTCAGGCCTGAATTGGCAGGTCCCTTATGGCCATACCTGAAAGATAAGGATATTCATCTGTGCCCGAGGTTCAATACCGTCGCAAGGCAGGTGGGCAATTGCATCGGCGCATGCAATAAAGCGTATCCCATCGAGCCGCAATACGGCTATGTCATGAATGCATTACTTAACGGTGACATAACAAACATGGTGCCGGCTCAATACAGAAGTGTCCTCGATAGAGCAAAGAAAGAATCAGGAGTAAAGAACCAGGCTCACGTATATCTGTTTTCCGAAGAAAACACATGGACAATCGACGGACTGAGCAGGGACATATTCAATGATAACAGCCTGCACGCCGTCCCGGCGCCCACTATAGACGATTGCCTGGCAACTTTCCATAACACGCCCGCAGGCAATCTTGACATGGGATTTGCCGACGCAGTCTTCGTAGACGGGCATGTCGATCTCGTTTCCCCAAGGCCTCTGGGCAATACATTTATCCTAAGCTGGCCCGGCGGAAAACCAACCCCGAAATGGTAATGTATTTATTCGTCCAAAGCGTGTTTAAGAGTTTTGCATACGAGATAGACTTCATCTTTTGACAGGTTGTTGTAGAACGGAAGGGCGATAGTGCTTTCTGAGACTTTTTCAGCCACGAGGAAATCGCCTTTTCTATAACCGTATTGTTCGACCATGAAAGGCATTAAATGCACCGGCGGGAAATAGTTGCTTACCTGGATGCCATTGCTTGTCATCCTTTTGAGAATTTCGTCACGGTCTTCTCCGGAAAAAGATTCAGTCAGGCGGACTACGAAAACAAACCAGCTTATGTCACTGCCTTGTGCTGCCATGGGTACAATAAGCCTGTCATCATCGTACAATAGTTCCTGGTACCATTTTGCTACCTGGCTTCGCTTTGCTTTAATTTCCTTTATCCGGGAAAGCTGCGCGATTCCGAGCGCGCAGTTTATGTCACTGAGTCTGAAGTTGTATCCGAGCCTCTGGTGACTTAGCCAGCCTGCATTTTTCTCCCTTCCCTGGTTGCGCAGCGAGACGCATAAATCAGCTAAATTGTCATCATCAGTGACAATCATGCCGCCTTCGCCTGTGGTGATTTGCTTATTCGGGTAGAATGCGAAAACGCTCATCTTTCCGAATGTCCCTGACATTTTTCCGTTTAAGCTTGAGCCGAGAGCTTCGCAGCTGTCTTCAATTATCGGGAGGTTATGCTTGTCTGCGATTTCGCAAATCTTATCGAAGCCCGCGGGATTGCCGAATATCTCGACGGGCAGAATTGCTTTTGTGTTTTCTGTAATCGCAGATTCAATTCGTTCGGGATTCATGTTGAGACTTGTCGGCTCGATATCGACAAAAACAGGTTTTGCGCCGCACATCATTATAGTAGTTGCAGAAGCGACAAACGTGAAGGGTGTAGTAATTACCTCGTCGCCCGGTTTTATGCCGCTGGCGGCCAGGCAAAGAAACAGGCCGCTCGTACCGCTGTTTATCGCGACTGCGCGTTGCCTTCCGATGTAGTCTGCAAATGCCCGTTCGAACTCGACAATCTTCGGACCAAGCGAAAGGTTCGGACTTCGAAGCACTGAGCAGACCGCTTCAATTTCCTTCTCGGTAATATCAGGTCGTGACAAATATATCTGCATTACAAAACTCCATGATTCACTTGAGTATTATTTCGGAAATTGTACAGCGTGACATTGCTAAATCAAAAACATTTTCCGACAGCGTCCTAAAAGAGTGGCTGCATGCACTTATAGGACGTGTATTTGTATCAGAAGCTATTTATTTGATGTAAATACTATAATCGCGCTGGTCAGCTAAACACGCACGCCGTTACTGCCGAAAAAGGAGTAGTCATAGAAAAGGCAGGATTTATCAATCGTATTTACAGGAATCCGAAAATGGCAAAAGGCAAAAACGTACTAACAACCGGCGATGTGGCCAAGATTTGCCATGTTGCACCTCGCACAGTTTCAAAATGGTTCGATAACGGCCAGCTGAAAGGATACCGCATACCAGGCAGCAAGGACAGAAGGATTCCTGTCAACGAACTGATTCGCTTCATGAAAGTCCACAATATGCCCACATCGGCTCTCGCTGTCGGCAAAATCCGCGTGCTGATAGCAGACAGCAACCAGGCAGCGGCCAAAGCTTTGGCTGAATCGCTCAAAAACAAGGCCGATTATGACGTGGAGGTTGTACGCAGCAGTTTCGAGACCGGCGCAATCGTCGAGAAATTCGCGCCGCACGTGGTGCTAATCAGCCTGCTCGCGGAGGGAATAGACGCTTCCGATGTCTGCAAGGGAATTCGCTCCAACGAAGACTCGCAAACGATAAAAATTATTGCTCTCGCCAACAACTTAAGGGACTCGGAAGCAGCAGCTCTCATGCAGAAAGGCTTTGACGGCTACGTATCCTATTCCGATGATGTAATTGAAGTCATCAAGAGAATCGAGGAAGTCACTGCTATCATATATTAACTCGAGCTAATCAGGAAAAGTCACCTCTCCAACTCGACTTGGCCTTGCCCGTCACGGCGAAGTCCACAAACGAAGCCGGGCCCGTCACGGTGCAGTCCCCAGACGAAGCCGGATACGTCCTACTGTCAAATTCAGTGGGATAGACTTAAAGCTCATACTATTTGGCTATCGCATCTCCGTAGCGCGGGCTTCCAGCCCGCGCATCCATGGGCTGGAAGCCCATGGTACTAACCGATATATGCAGAACAAGGCACTACTTTCTGGCTTGCCTGGGTTTTTGAGTCTAATCCTGGTGTGCGCTATACTACAGGCACACCCGGACGGGCCGCATCCTCACAAATCTGGGCAGGAGAAATGCCCGAGGAATTCGGCTCAAGCACCTTAGATTCTTATATATACAGCATCTGCGCAAACTATACAGCCGCAGTGCAGCAAAAGCCCATTACAC
>JARRRJ010000081.1:0-6850 GCA_037380865.1 Sedimentisphaerales bacterium | reverse complement strand
ATCTGACGGGACATCATCGTCAGTGTCAGGCTTAATGATTTCGTATAAGGTCCTTTCTTTGCCTTCTATATCTTCTCTGAGGTCTATCCCATACAGCTCTCTGAACCTATCAAAAACCACCTGAACCTGTGGTGATTCTTCCATACTGTTTACAGGGCTTGCTTCCTGCAGCCTGAAGTCGCCGTTAGGCGCATCCATAAACATCGGATTCGCTTCGATGCAGTTATCTCCCTCGTCAGTAGACGCAATAAAAGCGCCGAGACTGTCATAGGTTTTATCCCACTGAATATTGCCGCTGCCGTCAAGGAGATTATAATCCATATCACATTTGTTCCAGGTGCCGTATTCATCCCACACATCTATTGCACTTGTATATCGGGCGAAAACATTATTGAATACGTTCAGGCTGAAAGGCGAGTAGTCTTCTCCCACACCTACGGGACAGTTGTAGATTGTATTCAGCATGAAGGGTGTTTGTCCGCCTTCACTCCAGGTAAGGCCATTCATCAGAGTAGCATAATTACAGTCATGAATGAGATTGCCAACAATGTAAATATCAGTTCGACCGCCCACGTTTCCGTTGCCGGAGCAGAGCCCCTTCGTTTGATTACATGAGCGATTGAACAGGAACCAAATCCTTTTAGGGTCATACTGCAAACCCAGTCAGCCCGTTCCATAGAGAGAACTATAGCACGTATTCTGCGAGAAAATTACATCGTAGGCAGTCTTCGACCATAAACCGTCCTGCCTGTTGCCGTGGACCGTGTTCCTGGCAACGTAAATGTATCGCGGCGCATTGTCACCTGTAAGCGTGTCGCCCACCTGAACTCCGTTGTAGCTGTTATGATACATTTCACAGTCGAGAATCCAAATATACCTGCAATGATTCTTTACTGATACACCGCCTTTGTCGTTTTCTTGATCCACATTCCAGGGTCCGTTATCGTGAACAGTGCAGTTGTAGAGAACTGCATAGGATAAATTATTGCTTGATGTTCCACCGTCAAACTTTAACCCGCCGCCAGTTTCATCTCCCTTAAACTCGCAATCTCTTACACAGACATAAGAAGTCTCAAACGAATAATTTTTGTCCCTGTGATAGAACCAGCCGCTCCAGAAGCTGATGCCTTCAACAATCAAATACTGAGCGTTTCCATAGTATCCAAGGTCCAGCATGAACGGTACCCTTGGGGTGCCAACACCCCTGATAAATATAGGTCTGTCGGATGTACCTACTCCAGTAGCGTTAAATTCGCCCCATCCGTTTGCATTAGCATTATTATGTATCTCGACCACGCTTCCTGCCGGCAGATTTCTCGGCACGGTAAGTCTCGGCGTCGCCATCGAGCCGAAATCATTGCCGCTATCTGTGGCATTCGCATTGTTGGCATCGACATAATGCGTGAAGTATCCGCCTTCAGTGCTTTCCTGGTAAGTAAGCTCGGGATTTCGGACGTTGGGATCGTCGTACATCCTGTAATTTTCCTCTATCCCGAACGGGGGAGCAGGTATTCCAATCGGAGGTTTCCAGGCTTCGTCGCCCGGTAATGTATTTATTTGTGTAACTGAAATTATCAGTAAGAAAGCAGATAACATGAATCTATCCCTTCTATCGCTTTTTCAACAGGATGCTGCCAACTTGCCGGAAAAAGAGAATAAAAACATCTTTTTTAAAAAGAGTGTGCAGTACTTCCCCTTCTTCGTTCTTCAAAAATCACGCAATAATAAGTCATATATAGTTTAATAAATCACAGACCTAAATCAAAACGGTAAAGCAGATGCTGTACAAAAAAGGTCCTATAGCTTTACTCATAGCCAAATCTGCGGTTCATGTTCCCCGCTGTTTCTTCGAAAGTATGCAGGTCATTTTTTGTCAACTCGGATTTCCATCTCTCGTCTACGCTTATGTCGGATGTCGTGTCGAGGCGCATACCATTGCCTACTATGTGATGCTCGACCGAGCGGAAATTTTTATTTCTTAAGTCATTGTTAAGACCGATAAATTCAAATAACTGTTTCAGGGTACTATCGGTATCTCTGCATAATTGCTCGTAACGAATCTCAATCCGCCTGGAATCGTCAAATCGGCGCAGGACATTTTGTGCCGCCTCGTTGCTTCGCTTCCATTCGCGAGCGGCCTGGCTCATAATTAAGCGTTCGTTATCTCTGTTGCCTCCTGCTCCGCCTGCCCTGAGTTCCTGGTTTCCGGCATCAGCAAATTCTGCGGGATTCATATACGTCAGAGCGACGCCGCGGCCGTCACGAATCAGATGGATTACTTTTATGTCCAACTCGGGATTTCTCATGAGGTATTTCAACCTTAAATCCGTTTTCGAAGAATCCACAACGACTTCAGCTCCTGAGGTCTCAAGAATAGTGGAGATAAACGCTGTAATGCGTTTCTGAATTTCAGGCAGTTGCTTTCGCCAAACTGAACTGAGCTTCAATGCTGAATCTCGAAGATTCTCAAGCACAAAGCCGCGGTGCAAAGGTTTTAATAGCCTGCGGACAAATTTGGAATCCATAGCGCTGTAATCCATGTGTGCGTCTGCTATATCAAATTCAAGACCGCGGCTTCTCATACCTTCCTTTATTTTCTGCCAGAAAACACACTGATTGATAAACTCTCCGCATGAGCATCGATAGCGGGAAGTGTCACCGATTGCTCTTGAGGAAAGTTTTAATTCACCTGAAGTGATAATCTGAGGATGAGAGTTCAGCAGCATGCTCAGAAGCGTTGAGCCTGAATGGCTCGCGGCAAGAATATATACCAGTCTTAACATTTCTTGTTATGTAAATGCTAATCAATGTTAGCTGTAGTAAGCTGCTCCTCTATCGCTCTCTCGTATTCGGAATCAGCTATTTCATCCTCGTCTGTTTGCGCGTATTGCTGTTCGAGATAAACACGCAGCATTAAAAACATCGCGGCCCAGACGCCCAGTGTGCTTTCTCTCGGATAAAAATGCTGTGAGCCTATCCCCGCGAACAACTCAGCGAGCATCAAAGCCAAAGCCATGCCTCCCGTAGCGGAACACAAGCGATTGCTGCTTCTGAATAATCTCCATGCGTATATCACTAAAATGATCCAGAGTAAAACAATCGGAATCGAGCCCAGAACGCCATTATCGAGAAGCGTTTCGAGATACATGTTATGCGGGTGCGGAAATGCTTCCGATTCTCCGTATGTCCGTCTAAGAAAGTCAGTTAAGCCCGAGCGAACCATTCCAAGACGGCCGTATCCTATCAATGGTGATTCACAAATTTTGTCTATCACGTGAGGCCAAATCAATGTTCGTCCTGAAGTCACTTCGTAATCATTTGTGTATTCGCCGCCGGCAATATCGGTTTCACCGAATCCGTAAAACATTCTCTGAACCGCACCGGGGAACACTATCGGCAGTAGGATAATAACTACAGGTACAAGAACAAGGTACTTTCGCCACTTGAGAATACAAAGTGTCAATCCTGTTGCAGCCCACGCGACATAACCTGCTCTCCCGCCGGTAAGAGCCTGCGCGAAGGCAACAAGACCTGCGCCTGCAAAAGCCAGAGCCTTATATTTCCTGTTACCAAGCAGAGGAATAGCCGCTATGATTGCCCAGAACGCGCCGGCCAGAAACACTGACATATCTACTGCGCTGTATCCTATATCCGAACATACTTTCCTGGCACTCGCGATTGAATCGCCGCTGAGAATTGCAGTAGGGGGGATGCGCTTTACTACCTGCACAGCCAAAAGGAAATACATCATGAGCACACTTGCAATGACCATGAGCACTCTCTTGCGGCTCCTGCACCCGTCGAAAAGTAGAACGCCCGGCAAAACCCACTTGATGGTATTTATCAATTCCTCGCTTATAAGACTTTTAACAGGGTAATCTTCTATATAACTTCGATCAAACAAGGCTCTTAGAAAACCGAAAAAGATTATCCCAAGATAAAGAATTAACAGAATATTCAAATGACGCTTCAGGTCCCATTTCAGGCCTTCCTGCTGCCGCGTCACAATCCATGCAATGAAGATTCCAACGAATATTACGTTCCATGTATTGAGACCCTGGATGCCGAACATGGATTTTGGCATGTCCTCATGCTGCATAACAGCCATCATGAGAATCAGGCCGCAAAGACTGATAAACCAGTCTTTCCACGCATAGATAATCAGAAAGCCTGTAAAAAGGTAAAGTGCTGTAATACGAATACTCATAGGCTCGAAATAAAATCTTAAAAGGGTCTCTAACTATATGGCAGAATAATTCTCTTTATTATCAGGCCACGCGTAAAGAATCCATCCCATGTGGTATGGTCGAGATTCGTAATCGATAGAGCAGGGGGGAAAGAGAGTGTTGAGAGCAGGTGTTCTTAAGGCTGGATGAATGCGGCTCATAGCGGCCTGAAGGCTTCGGACCATTTTTCGCGGTTCGTGCCGTGCGACCTTACGCCATATGACTTTTCGCTCGGTGTCAATTAAGGAACGTGCAATCTCCACGGGATTCTTGAGCCAGTTCAGGCCCCTGTCAATGGCGGCTGAGAAAGATTTTCCACAAGATTTTTCGAGCGCAAGAAGAGCCATTGGCGCCATAGCATCCTGGTGCACCGCGTAGACTGGATATCGCTCGATGATGCGGCCCGTGCGATTGTCATAATGCCACCACCACTGGCCGGCATCCCCCTGGAGGCTGCACATGCGCTCAGCACAGGAACAGGCAATTTCTGCCGCACGGGAATCACTACTTGCTTTGTGGTAATGAGACAACGCCTGAACTGGGTACACTAAATCCGCAAAGCAGCTTACGTGTGAGCAAATCGAACCCAGGCTTTTTCTGTGGTTGCCGGGAAGAAAGATACGCGATTTATGATTAAACGAATTCATCAGCGCTTGAGCGAATTTCCTCGCCAGTGTTTCATCTGTATCTGCGTCGGAATCAAGCGTCAAAGCGCTTAGTGACCACGAAAGCGTGATTGTCGAGGATAATTTTATATCTGGAGAAAATCTTCTGAGCGCCTCGAGTGCTTCCCAAATCCGGGCGTGTCTTAGTGTCCGAGCAGCCCAGACTGTCAGGGATACTTCCCCCAAATCGTTCGTTGACTCAATATCTCTTATAAGTTTATCGCAAACTTCTTCAAGACTGTGATCGCCAAGTACCTTTGTTATGATATCTTCATTTTCACCAGCCAGGCCGATCAAAGCTGTAGCTGTATAGCGCCGACTAAAGCCCTGCAAAACTTCAGACTGTCTGTTCTTTTTCAGTCGAAAGGCAAACAGCCTTTCTTCAGGACGATACATCCTTGCGAGCGACTCGACAGCGATTTCGCGCAATGTCACGATAATCTCTGAAGTTTCCGATAAGTCTGATTTATCTATCTTTTCCACTATATTTTAATTATGATCTATTGTGTGAGTAGTAATAACTTTCGTATTTGTGATTATGGTTGTCCATCGAGCCGATAAAGACAAATCCGAAAGGCTTTCCGCCGGCTGAGCTAAGGCGCGTGAATGCACTCGCTATGTCGCGTCGATGCGATATGAGCTCTCGCTCGACCAGAATAGTACCGTCAACTTTGCTGGATATTATCGACGCGTCCGCCAGGGGGAGAATAGGAGAGCAATCCAGAAGTATTATCTGGTAGCGTTTTCTCAGCTGTTCCACGCAACCCTGAAAAGAGCTCTTAGCTATGTCCTCGAACACAATTTTATTATTTCTGCGTTCTCCGGCGGGTATAATGCTCAGTCCCGGCGTATTCGTCGAATATATATACGGTATCTCCGTGGAACCGGCATTGAGATAGTCTATGAAGCCGGGCTTGCCCTGAAGGTCGTAAGATTCAGACAGTGACATCTTGTGAAAATCGGCGTCTATTATCAGGACGCTCTTGCCGGTCTGAGCAAGTGAATAACCGAGCGTGTTGGTAAAGCTTGACTTGCCTGTGCCGGTAACAGAGCTGGTTATAAGTATCACGGCAGAATCCCGGCTGTCCAGATGCGACAGCAATACAGTTCGCATAAACCTGATTGATTCCTTCAAAAGGAACTGTTTCCTTTTAATTTCATCGGAAAGCGCTTTTCCCAATGACCTCTTTAAATTGATCAACGGTATATAACCTATTAACGGAAGTTGTGTCTGACGTGAAATGTCCTGCGGCGTATAAACGACCTGGTTTTTGCCGGCCCTGAGGAAGGTCGCTCCGCCGCCCAGGCAAAAGCCCAAGGCAAGGACCATCGCGGTAAAAACGGGTCGTCGGTCATTATAAGGCTTGGAGGATGCGAAAGCACGCATTAGGATATTAATTGAACCCGGGACGTTACGCTCCATATTTTTTTGATCGAGGCGCTGCCTGACAGCATCGAACAGCTCACGCTTGTGCTCCAGTTCATTGTTCTCTTTCGCAAGTAATTGTGCGTTCTTGAAAAGGTTTTCGAATTCCTCCCTTTTCTTATTAACTTCCTCAATCCGAAGCTTTTCCTCGTGCTTCAGTTGTTCCAGTTGAAATTCCGTTCCTTCTCTGCTCGTAGCGTAGTTTGCATCAGCTACTGAAGGAAGCTCGACATTACTTCCGGACAGTTTCCTTCTTTCCTTGTCGATTTGTGATTCCCTCAGGCTAAGAAGTTCTTGTGCAAATTCCAGGTCTTTTTTTGCTCTGATCATCTCCGGGTTCTTATCGGTATAAAAACTGTTCTCGATTTCATGCTGGAGAGTCTTCACTTTAATATCCAGCTTTCGCCATTCCGCGTCCTCGTAGTATTCAGGCTGAACGTTGTTTCCAAGAGCAAGGGACACTTCGTTGCCGTCGGATATGTCAAACTGCTTCAGCCGCCATTCCAATACTTCGATTCTTTGTCGTAACGTAC
>JARRRJ010000080.1:0-6855 GCA_037380865.1 Sedimentisphaerales bacterium | reverse complement strand
ACTTTTTAAGAACGTATTACTAAAAAGAGATGTTTCTAATGAAAACACTGTAGCCACTCTTAAAAAGCTATATTTAGCAGGCGTAAGAAGGATAGACGACTACATAAACGAATTCTTCTCTATTCTCGAAAGGGTAATGCTTCTTGAAAACTCCACCATAATTGTGACCGCTGATCATGGGGATGAGTTCAATGTGCATGGTGGCTTATCCCATGATGGGAAAATGTATAAAGAGCTGATTGATGTGCCCTTGCTCTTGTTCGACTCTTCCCTTCCCAAGGGACAAGTCTCGGATAACCTGGTCAGCCTGATCGATGTATCGCCTACTATTATCCACCTTTTCGGTCTGAAACCGGTTGACCATTTTGAAGGTCACTCTCTCCTTCCCCTTGATCAGTATCCCGATAGAGGTGTCCTCGGTGAGGCAGTCGATAAGCACGGAAGCAAGGAATAGGGGGATGAGTAGGAGATCCATTTCTTCCGAAAGGGAAACATGAAAATAATTTACCATGAAAGACAGGACAGTTGGGAATTATACGATCTCAGTAATGATCCCAAGGAGCTTAATAATATAATTGAAAATTACCCAGATTCTGAAGATCTGAAGAATGCGATTATTCCTCGGGTTAGGAGATGGCAGAATAATCATTGAGATCTACAAACAAAAAGGCGGGTAAAACGCCCTAATCGTCCAGTATCGGCAAAGTTTCAATTAAGGGAGGACTCAAAATGCCAATGAACAGAACAATGAGCGAGAAAAGGAAAAGACAGTGCGCCAAACTCGTGGAACTTTCCAAGTCAATCATCCGGGAAACCTTTGAGAAATTCAAACAGGAGGAAATTGGGGTGACCTGGACCGGTGGCAAAGACAGCACTTTGACTCTTTGGTGCATCCGTCAAGTATGTTTGGAACAGGGAATTTCCATCCCCAAAACACTTATCATAGGAGAGGGAGATGAATTCGAGGAAATTGAAACCTTTGTGGAAAAATATGCCAACACATGGAAAGTCCCTCTGGATGTCCGCCGGAATGAGGATGTACTCACAGCGGCCAACCACACCTTGAATGCTACCGTGAAAGTCAAGGACCTAAATGAACGAAACCGGGCAGAATTACAGAGAATTGATTTTGAAGAGGGTCAATTTCCCTTTGAGGCAGAGTCCTACGCTGGAAACCATTTAATGAAAACCGTGGTTTTTAATATGTGGTTGGAAGAAAGGGGGATCAAGGCGGTTTTCCAGGGCCTGCGCTGGGATGAACATATCGCGCGTTTTGACGACACATATTTTGAGGAAAAAGAAGCTTCTCATCTTATTCCAGCACACACCCGCGTTAAGCCGATCCTCCATTTTTGTGAGAAAGACGTTTGGGACACTTATGCCTCTTTCAATATCCCTTACTGCATTCTTTATGAGCAAGGGTATCGCTCGTTGGGTGCCAAAACTACCAGCCAAATTTCCGTTGCCGGAGTTCCGGCGTGGGAGCAGGACCTGGTAAACACCGAGGAGCGTGCCGGACGCCGTCAGGATAAAGAGCAGGCCATGGATCGTTTACGCAAGTTGGGATATATGTAGCGATCAATGCAATCTTACGAAATGAAAGGAGGAAGAAAATGCGGATAAATGATCATGTATCACTTACTCACTACTTACCAGGTAAAGCTTACAATGGGTTTACTTTATTTACACCAACGAGTTCTACAGTGGCTCGACTTATTGATATGCAAGGACGGTTTGTCCAATGTTGGGAGACGCCGTGGCAGCCGGGCGCACATGGGCAACTTCTGGAAAACGGGAATCTCCTATATGCTGCTAAGGATGACAGTGCTCCCTTCGCAGTTGACTTTAATGGGGCCGGCGGGATCATTGTAGAATACGACTGGGATGGCAAGGAAGTCTGGAAGTATGAAGATGAATTTATGCATCACGATATTCAACGCTTACCCAATGGAAACACGATGGTCGTCCGGTGGGTCGCAGTACCCGACGACATCGCCGAAAAAATTGAGGGAGGTGTTCCAGGAACAGAGCGCAAAGGAGTTATTTGGGGAGAATGCTTGCATGAAGTTGATCCAAAAGGAAAAGTGGTATGGGAATGGATCGCTCATGATCATCTTGACGTCAAGGCATTTCCGATCTGTCCTTTGTGTGGGCGACACGAGTGGCTGCATGTGAATGCTTTGGATGTGTTGCCCAATGACGATGTAATGATCTCATGCCACACTCAGAGCAAACTCATTATTATTGACAAGAAGACGAAGAAGGTAAAATGGGAATCGGCAAAGGATATCCGGTTGGCACATCAACATGATCCTACGACCCTTGAGAATGGGAATATTCTCGTTTTCGATAATGGCTTGCATCGAAAGAACAGTCTGATTCCATGTACGAGGGTTTTAGAGATTGATAAGGTGTCCAATTCCATCGTTTGGGAATACATGGAAACGAATCCATGCACTTTCTACGGCGGTTTCATATCGGGGGCCCAGAGATTGCCTAATGGGAATACCCTTATTTGTGTAGGTCCAAAAGGTCGTTTCTTTGAGGTAACAAAGGAAGGAGAGGTTGTCTGGGAATACATCAATCCTTTCTTTGATATTAATGTGGGTATTCCTGCGCGCGGACGCCACAACATGGTTTTCCGGGCCCATCGCTATGGCCTTGATTACCCAGGTCTGAAAGGCAAAAGATTGAACCCGGAAAAATATGAAATGCTAAACAGGCTTTATGGTCCGATCAGACACTAATCGCGGGTTAGTAGGGCCTTACTGGCTAGTGCCCATCCACAACGAGAATTCGGGCATCAGCGGGTTTCCAATCCATAAATGGCGAGGTAATCTTTCTGCTCAGTTCCTGGGCACAGATTGAATCCCTTGCGGTTGCCGCATGCCGCGAGGGATAAGATTGCCTTCCGACGACTGGGGACAAAGTGTGGCCGGTCGCAGTGGCATGGCGTGGTCCATATTTTTCAGTGCCTCTGCCTTCCGGGGAGGGGACACCATTATAAATATTATGGAATTGAGGATAAATTTAGGCCTAGTCCCAATATGTTACATTAAATTTACCAGCAATACTCGTTGTATTAGCATATATAAAATAGCCGTACAGCATGATGCCATGTATTCAAATATTCACTTACTTCTTACATATTCGAGTTTATTTTCAGATCAAGTAAAGAATGACATTAAATTAGCTCAATGTTTTGCGGAAAGTGAGGGAATTTGCCATGATGCTGTTACTCAAGAGCAATAAAGGAGACAAATTATGTCAAAAATAGTAATTTTGGGCTTGGATGGATTTAATCCTGAGCTAGTAAAACTATGGGCGGATGATCTCCCTAATCTTATGAACATGCAAGCAGAGGGAATCTGGGGAAATCTTCAAAGCACTATTCCTCCCACTACGCCACTGGCATGGACCTGCGCTCAGACCGGAGTCAACCCCGGCCATTTGGGTTTCTGGGATTTTTCCTTTCGGAATGATTTTACTTATAACCAGCCTGAACTTATTAACGCCGAAGGGATCAAACCTTCCCCCTTGTATAAATATTTATCATATAAGCGGGGGAAAAAAGTGGCGATTATTAATGTTCCCATAAGCTGGCCGCCTCCAGAAATTCCAGGCGGGTATGCCATCACCGATTTTACGACACCCGGTTTAGAACGAGGTTATACCTGGCCGAGTAGCCTCAAGAAGGAAGTGACAGATTTGGTCGGAGAATATATTCTTGATGCTTCCGACTCGGATACTAATTACCTCATGCTGGACAAGGAGTCAGTCTTACAACGTGCACAAAAGATGGATGAACAGCGCTTCACACTGGTCAAGCATTTCATTAAATTCAAAAAGTGTGATTATATCTTATGTGGGCTCATGGGCGCCAACAGGCTTTCCCATATTTTTTACAGATTTTTCGATAAAACGCATAAAAGATACGAAAATAACGGAAAATTCAGAGACATTTTGAGAAGCCATTATAAATACATGGATACGCAAGTTGGAGAAATACGGACTCTGCTTGATCCAGATACGACACTCTTTATCCATAGTGCCTATAGCCTTCAAAAGCTTGAGGGGCGTATTAATCTAAACGAATGGCTCATTGACCAGGGGTACATGGTTCTCACGGAATACCCAAAGCAGCTTACTAAAGTGGAAGATTCAAAAATGAATTGGGAGAAAACAAAAGCCTGGGCTACCGGCGACACTGGTCAAATTTATCTTAATGTGCAGGGGAGAGAGCCCCACGGCATTGTGCCTCCATCTGAATACGAATCGCTGATGAAGGACTTGAAAGAGAAAATCATGAAGATTCCCGATGAAAATGGCAACCTTCTTAAAACTCGCTTTTTTAGGCGAGACGATGTTCATCATGGTCCGTTGGCCAAGTTTGGTCCTGATATATTCATTTTCTTTGACGAATGCCGTTGGAAAACCAATGAAATGATTGGCTATGGTAGGGGAAATATTTACTCCTATGACACTCCCGTCGGGCCTGACGACTGTAGTCATGGATTCTATGGCTATTTTTGCGCAGCTGGCCCAGGGGTGCCCGCTGAAGGCGAGAAGCAAGGCGTGACTTTATTGGACGTTGCGCCAACAGTGCTCTCTATAATGGGAGAGAAGGTGCCGGATGTAATGGAGGGAAGGTCGCTCGTGAAAACAGACAAGTCATCAGAAGAAAAGAAAGTCTACGATCGACTTGCTGCGCTGGGTTACTAAAGCATTCGAACCAAACTCTTCATTATTTTATTTGGTTTTGATTGGCGAAGATTTTGATGATCCCATCGCCATGCAGTGGGCTGTCACTTGAACCGCGACTTTAATTCAAGCATCAATTTATTGGCTCTGTCGGGGGTGGTGATGGACCATCGGCTTCAGGCGAAAAAAAGTCTATGTCGCTATGCGTCTTTATAAGCCAGGAGCCCAAAATAACGTAAAAAGGTGCTGACGGGACCAGTCGCGATGCGAACACGTGATATCCTGCGACAAATGCGATGGAACATGAAATGGAAATTATCTCAGGCAAAGTTGCCCACGACCATATCCATATGTTCCTGCCTTATCGGCCGGTGCAGAATATCAGCAAGATCATACAATGGTTAAAGGGCATAAGTTCCCACATCCTGCTTCACGAGTTTCCGCATCTGAAAAAGCCTGGGGTCGCCATCTTTGGCTCCTGAGTACCTTGCTATAAGCTCTGGAAACATCGCAGACGAAATGGTTCAACTATATACCGAAGAGCAAGAAGACGAGTCCGCGGTTGATGATAGACGATTTCAAATCGACCTCTCCTAAGCTGCCCTCGTCTTATAGGCGAGGGCAGCTTAATATTAACAGTCGCGAGGCACTGCAGATGACTTATCCGATTGTCTATTCCGGAAGTAATGGGGATGGGGAAATAATTAGGGAGCCTGCAAAGATGAGCTTTACTACAACATTAAATCGTACGATACATCGTGTGCCGGTCGCTGCCTCAGGGTTAATGCTAGGTGTGGCGGGAGAGGGCCTTTTGCTGTCATCTTACGGAATAGTCAAAAATATATTTGGTACCATTGCTTTTCTCATACTAGCACTCCTGTTACTTAAAATGGCTTTCAATGGAAAAGATGTCATAGCTGACTTACAAGATCCTTCCGCTGCAGGAGGTGCGTTCACTTTTCCTATGGCAATAATACTTCTGTCTGTTTATGTTCGACCATTTCAGCCGTCAATAGCCTATTGTATGTTTTGGATTGCAATCATAATCCATTGTGTTTTTATCGTCACTTTCACAAGAAAATTTGTTGTTCACTTTACTCTAGAAAATATTTTTCCAAGCACCTTTATTGTTTATGTCGGTATCGCCATCATTAGTGTAGTGGCCCCGGTATTTAATGTCGCATGGGTTGGTCGGATTTTTTTCGATATTAGCTTTATTGCGTATTTAATACTATTGCCCTTGGTCGTTTATAGGGCGCTTACAGTCAAATCTGTTCTCGAGCATCCTACCAATACCATCATTGGTGCACCTGCCAGCCTGTGCTTAGTTGGTTACTTTCATTCATTTCGAGCATATAATATGTTAATCATATGGATACTGACCATTCTATCGGTTATATTTCTAATATATGTACTTATATGCATGCCCAGAATGATGGAATTAAAATTTAACCCTGCCTACTCCGCGTTTACTTTTCCTTTTGTTATCTGCGCAAATGCAAGCGGGTCTGTCAACGGCCTTTTAATAAAACTTCATTTAGGAGCACCGATTATAAATTATATAGTCTATTTTGAAGAATTATTAGCTTTTTGTTTTGTTACTTATGTTTTAGCCAGATATATCATATTTTTCGTCAATAATGGGCAAATGCTTTCAGGCAATAAATTGACCGCATTTAAGGCGTAGAAGAGTATGCGTAAAACACTTACAGGTGCGTTCAAAGCCAAAGTCATATTGGAAACACATCCTTGATAAAGAGAACTTGCTTTCCTTTTCTTCAGGCGACTTCCTCCTTACCGCTTGCTGCGGTGCTGATAATATCTTCCGCCAAACCCGAAGCCATTTGGCATACCGACACACCGATTCTGTAAACCTATGACTGTCGAACTGGACTTTAATTGAGCAGCTGCAACCTGGACGGCTTTTCAGCATTTTGATGGTGCTGGGAACGCCTGCGGTGATTCCGGTGCCGCAAGATCTTCTGGATCCAGTATCTGGAAAGCCGGCAGATAATCCGGATTCAGCAGATCCCAGGGAGCCGGTTTTTCTTGACATTTAGGCCTGTTTACCTATTCTAAATGTGTTGTTTCTTCTCCAACCTTTAACCTCCATTCAGAAGGTTCCTCATGGAGCATCTTTCCAAAATGTGCTTA
>JARRRJ010000079.1:6868-12738 GCA_037380865.1 Sedimentisphaerales bacterium | reverse complement strand
CCTCATCCGGCGCTTCCGGAAATTTCACATTATCCGGAGGATTGCTGTTGTGACATGACAAACAAAATTCGGTCATGTTTCCGTTCCACGCTTTGCCCGGAGAATTCGGGTCAGCAAGGATTACTGTGCCCTGGCCGTGCCTGGTCATATCATGACACTCAAGACAATCGCTGTCTTCGATGGGACCTGATATATGCCTTGAGATTTTATCGAAATCGCCTTGAGGACCGAGAACACGCCTGCGTCCGTATATTTTTTGAGCGTCACGTTTATGACATCTGATACATGTTTCATTCAGTATGGCTTCGCCTTCAGCATGGCAAAATCTGCAATCCTGCAAAACACCGTGGTGATAATCAGCGTCTCCGTGACAGTCATTACAGCCTCCTTTATGAGGCATTGTCAGGAAAATCCGGCAGTCTCCCGCTTTGATTTTTCCCGTCCAGAAATTCTGGTCTGCGTTCATTTTGAATTCTGAAGTCTGGCTTTCATCGATTCTGCGAGCGTAAGTGGCATCAAAAAAACCTGAAATAAAGCCGACATCTTTTGCCACGTTATCGATTTGACATTTGACTTTACTTTCGAAAATTTCACCCGGTTTGATAGTATGGACAGAAGATCTGTAGGTTTTGTCATATTCTTCGTCATTAATAAATAATTCCCGTGGAATAGGAGTCAGCTTCAATTTCCAATTATCGCGATTTACAGCGGAGACAGCCTTCAGTGTTTCATTCGGATCATGCAAAAAGAGAATGTCATTTCCTGTGATATTTTCATATTGAACGGTAATAAAAGTATCTACGAACTGGCTCGGATCGCTCGTTTCGAAATTCAATTTGCAACGCAGGCCGTGACTGGGTTTGCCCCATTGTGATTCGGGTACTGCAGGTGCATAAACTCCTATGCTGAGCACTGAATTCCCCGCATACGGACCAAGTTTCATGACATGATCGAAAAGCCATGCGGCAAATGTAAAAATGCCAAACATTCCCATTAAGCCGAGGAATGCTCTCTTTATAGGCGTGCGGTCTGGTTCCGCCATAAATTACTCCTGCTAATATTTTGGTCTGATTTATTTAAGACAAGCCGGTACAAGGAAAAAGACAGGAAAGCTCCCTTGAAAACGCTGAACTTCTTTAAAGACTGACTTTTGCCGTTTATTCTTTTCCCTGACTTAAGACCGAGAAGTTTCAGTTAATATTACCTGAACTGACATAAAACTCTCCTTGTCCCATAATTTAAATGTGTTGCTTCAATCTGTACATTCGAGACTAAGACAGTTGGTAAACCTGTGCCATAAACTCGTGCGCCGCGAAATCGTACTGGCATTCGTCAAGTGACTCACCGAGCACTGTGATTTTTGAAAAATCTGTCTGACCCATGCCTGCCCAGCCGAGAGCCTGCAGATACCCAATCCTCATCGGATCGAAATCCTTGAGCATCATCTTGTTACCTTCCATAGCTTCGAATCCGTCAACAACTCCGAGATCCGGATATATTCCCTGTGTCGCGAGCTGGAACATATTGAAGTGAAGCACGGAGCCGGGAGTTCGCGTTTGGGTCTGATGCATTTTCTGCTTGCTGCTGTCTCTGCCGATGACCGCCGGAGCGCCCATAATAACATTCTTCAGGGACAGTGTAGTCAAAGCTCTGTCGTGAGTTTTCATTTTTGCTGCGGAAATAACGTATACGTCAGGATCCAGAAACATCGAAATAATACGAACCGGCATGATTGAATTTTCCCTGCCCATAATGAAACGATAAACGGTCGGCGTCTCGTCCAGGTCAACAAGTTTTACGTTATACTCTTTTTGCAGTTCTGTATAGCCGTAGTTCTCGAATCCCCTCATTGCTCCGCCTCCGGAAGGTGATTCGCCAATAGTAACCTGCTGGTCATACCCGATATCTTTAAGAAAATCCAGTATGGCACGTGTTTCATCGATGTGAGTGGCACAGAGCGGTCGATTTGTCACGACAAAATTGGGCTTGAGGAGGATTTTTTTATTTGCTATTGATTTCACAATATCGTCTTTAATAGGCTCGAGAACGCCGCGAATCATCTCGCGCCGATCGTTGCCTTTGAGAACCGATACTTTGGCCGGACCGGCCTGCTTTTGAAACAGCTCATTTTCGTATTGCTTTGGGGCGACGCTTCTTGCTGACGCGTAAGCTGATTTCGGAGAAAATACCTTCCGACCAGCAGCCATGTATGCAGCACCAATTCCCAAACCTTTTAACAAACTGCGCCGATCGAACTTCATCTTCTGACTTGCCATTAAGTTACCCCTTTCGTTTCCTTATGTCCACCTGCCAAATACAGTCGAACTTTGCATGTTAATTTTCGGCAACATTGCCCGAACTTAGAACCCATATTATAAACAAAAAATGCCCTGTTATGCAATCATTTTCGGCATCTATTACCCAAAGACGCTGATTCTCGCATATAGCGGAAAATTATCAACATTAAAATTGCCGTTTCCCGCACTTTAGGCACTGCCTGAGCAATTTTTGCTGAGCTTTCAGGAGCTTTGTAAATCCTCCTTTGCAATAAGGAGCGAATGAAGTATAAAATGAGGTTTTGACTGCTGCAAAAAAGTTTGGATAAATGACGTTTGGAGCAAGAATATGTTTGTCAAGTATCTTAAGGATTGTACAGAGTTCACCGGCGGAGATAATTCCATACTTCGTGAGCTTCTGCACCCGAATAAATCGGATTTGGAGATTCGCTACAGCCTGGCACATGCAAAAGTCCCGGCCGGACAAAAGACCGGCGCGCACAAGCTGCGTACCAGTGAAGTTTATTCTGAAAGTCCAATAATGAGGGTTGTTAGAATTTAATCGGAATATCGATTACGCCGTACATTACGCCGGCTATCAATGCAAGAAAAATCAACAATACGAAGAGCTTGAGAAGCATTAGGTCGTTTTCGTTATTGGACGACTTGATTTGCTTTTTCAATTCTTTCATCTGAAGTTTTGCATCTCTACTACTCATGTTACCACCTTTTCATTCCTGAATTTTTGAAGACAAACCACTCCACTTCTCAATACATACTAAAATATAAGAAATACCGGACAGAATGCAAAACCGACACACAAACGCTTATTTCAGAAAGAATGTTGTATTCCGGGTTCTTCTGTAACGGAATCTGACTTTAAGCTTCTACGTATTTAGTTTGCCTGTATAATGACTAATAATGAGAAACTGTGTTGTCGGGTATTTGGCATGAGAAATGCCGCACGATTGTAAGGTATCAAATGAAGAGAGCTAAACTCACTCTTATTATTAGTCCCGTATTGGTAGTGTCGCTCGGCGCAATAATATGGATGTTGGCCAGATATCCTCAGGAAAACATTGGTCCGATACCTCCTTCCGAACTGGTATTAACTAAAGCCTGGAATGGAGAGGTTGTGCGCATCCCGGGATTACTGGAAGTGCCGCAATGGATGAAAGAGACCTGGGAATATCACAGACTTTTGGCAAAAGGCAACGTTTCAACTTTGACGTGGAAAGACCTGGAAGGCAACATATACGTCGCAAACGTACTCGGCCGAGAGAAGGATAAAACAGGGAAACGCTTCGTCTCCTTTTCCGGCATGGTCAAAAGGAGACCCGATGGTTCGCTCGAAGAATCTACATTGTTGTTCGGAGACAGCAAACCTGTCGAGGGCAAAATCTTCGATGAGACTGGTAAGAAAATCATGTTCATATCGAAGGGCAATAACGGCAGTTACACAGTTTCCTTTTTCGAAGATAACAAAGACAAATTTACAAAGGAATGGGAAATCAATCCTGAGCTAATTATTTACAGCGAACAGGTACGTGACACGGATGGAAATTATCATTTCACGTATAATATGAGAGAAATGCGCTGAGAAAATTTCTTAACGTCTGCAAACATGTATCGGATATGGAGCAGTTTGACAGAGTCCTTGACAGAAGAAGGAATATGTTTTAAGTGTTGCTTATTATGTGTATGTGAACACAAGTGCTAATAGAAACTTAGGGTGGCTTATCTTATGAGATACAGCAAAATCCCGGATGAAACTATTAGGCGTTTGCCGATTTACCTGCGGGGATTAATCCTTGCAGGTGAAGCTGGAGCGACGAGCATATCGAGCCTGAATCTCGCTGATTTCATCGGCGTCAATCCCTGGCAGATACGGAAGGACCTTTCCTATTTCGGGGAGCTCGGGATTCGCGGCAGGGGATACAACATTAATAAGCTGGTCAGAGAGGTAAGAAGCATTCTTAAAATCGCGGCAGTGCGGAAAGCCGCTCTTGTCGGTGTCGGAAATCTCGGCTCAGCCATATTGTCCTTCCCCGGCTTCGATCTTTACGGCTTCAATATTGCGGCCGCTTTCGATATAAATCCGAAGAAAATCGGCAAAAAGAGGAATCATGTTAAAATAGAGGATGTCTCAAAGCTGTGGATTCTGAAAAAGAAGAAGATTAATCTTGCGATTCTCGCTGTTCCAATGGAAGCGGCACAAGATACCACAGATAAACTGGTTAAGGCAGGAGTCAAGGGCATATTAAATTTCTCTTCATGTTATTTATCGGTTCCGAAGAAGGTAAAGGTCATCACGACTGATATCGCGATGGAGCTGGCCCGTCTCCCTTACTATATAACGGCAGGTTGATTCGTATATCACGAGTTTTATAGAACTCGGTTGTGCAGGTACAAAGCTTGATAAACTGAACAAGTACGTAAATATAGTTGAATAATAATTAGTTTTGGATGATAACATGCAGACTTTTTTTATAAGTCAGTTAAAGCCTCTTCTGGACGCTCTTTCTTCTGAGATGGATGTTTATGTCCCGCGCAAAACGCAGTCGCATTTCGTTTTCAGCAGGTATAATCCCGATACAGGCAACGAGGTCGAGCTGAATAACATTCGAGCATGCACACCTGTAAAGGAGTTTTTGTTTCCACTTCGCGAGTTAGCGGCGATTTTCCCCGAGCCGCTCGAGCCGAAGGATATCAAGCCTTTCGCGATTTTCGGTCTGAAGGACTGTGACCTGCGCTCGATTGAAATTCTCGACAAAGTCTTCACGGAAAAAGATTTCGAGGACCCGTTCTACATCAAGCGCCGGGAAAACATGTTCATTATTTCATCGGATTGTTTCGAGCCTGGTGAGAGCTGCATCTGCAATTTATTGAGCGGAAAACCTTTTGCGCAAAAAGGCTATGACCTGAATGTCTCCAAAGTGAGCGGCGGCTTCGCCGTCGAAGCAGGTTCCGAAAAAGGCGAGCAGTTTATCAAGAAGAACTCGACCGTTTTTACGAAAGCGGGCGAAGACGTTTTGGCCGAAAGAGAAAGAATTCGCGCGCAGGTACAAAAGCAGCTTGAGGAACAAAATGCCGAATTTGCGATGGATGCGCCTGTGCATGAGATTGTTCAGCAAAGCTATGAAAGCGAAGTGTACGACGAGGAAGCCAAAACATGCGTGGAATGCCAGGCATGCACTCGCGTTTGTCCCACATGTCACTGTTTCTACCTCTATGATACGAAGCAGAAGGACTATTTCGGCAAGATGAAAATGTGGGACAGCTGCATGAGGCTTTCTTACGCGCAGGTAGCGGGCGGCGAAAATCCCAGGAAAGTGCTCGGTGACAGGCTGCGTCATCGTTTCATGCACAAATTCTCGTATTTTCTCGATCGATACGGAATAGATATGTGTGTCGGATGCGGCAGATGCGTCGACGCGGAAGCCGGGCAGGTCGATATACGCAAAGTGTTGAAAAAGTTGAACGAAGAGTTGAATGTAAAGGCAAAATAAAGGCAAATTTTCACGATGAAAAAGAATCTTTACCAACCTGTAAACGCCGAAATTATCGATATTATTGACGAGTCTCCAACAATTA
>JARRRJ010000079.1:0-6856 GCA_037380865.1 Sedimentisphaerales bacterium | reverse complement strand
TCGTCACCGTCGCAAACTGACATAATGGAAATTACAATCATGAAGGCAGGCAGGGTGACAGCCATGCTGCATGATTGTGAAAAGGGACAAAAAGTCGGTATACGCGGACCTTACGGAAATGGCTATCCCGTGGATGATTTCGCAGGCAAGGAAGTCTATATAGTTGGAGGAGGCGTCGGTCTGGCGCCGATAAGGTCACTGTTTCTTACACTTGTCGACAGGATTAAGGATTTCAAATCAGTTGTGTGCAGATATGGAGCAAAAACTCCCGCAGATTTTATCTATAAGAGCACACTTTTCGGGCAATGGCAGAAAATTGACGGTGTCGATATTAAGCTGACTGTTGACCAGGCAAACGGCGAATGGAAAGACAACGTCGGTGTAGTGACAACAATTCTCTCGCCTGATGATGTCAATATTAATAATGCAGTTGCAGTAGTGTGTGGCCCTCCGATAATGATGAAATTCGCGACTGTAAAACTGCTTGATTTCGGCTTCAAGCCCGAGCAGGTTTATCTTTCTATGGAAAAGAACATGAGCTGCGGTTTCGGCAAGTGCGGCCATTGCATGATTGGAAAATATTACGTATGCAAGGACGGACCCGTATTTTCTTACGACATGATCAAAAATTACCCTAATATCTGGGCTTAAGAAATACATCATTAAAGAGAACAAATTATGGGTGCTAAGTTAATAATCGATTTGGCAAAAGCAAAACTTCAGGAAGAATCTGACATTAAGTGTTCGTACAAGCACCATCCTGAAAACAAGGGATTCGATGCACTTCTTGAGATGATTCGCTTCGCGTTGATCTGCCGCAGGTGCGATTCGGCGCCGTGCGTCAAGGCCTGTCCCAGGGGCGCACTTGAGAAAGTGCCTTCTGAACGAAACGATGCGGGAATTCTCAAAAGGGCGAATATGCTCTGTACAGGCTGCGGCACATGCGCGATAGCGTGTCCTTTCGGAACAATATATACCGATTTAATTCCGTTTCCGTCGAGCGTTTGTGACGTGTGCAGGGACAGGTTGTCACCGGGCGAGAAACCTTTGTGTGTAGAAACTTCCGGTGACGGCATGATTGATTACGCGGAAACAAAAGTTAAAGGCGACATGACAGAAGTCTTCGATGACATAGTTGTGAAGGTTTCCGGCGGCGTGACATGGGAGCCGTTTTTAAGAGAAAAGGCAAAGAAATGAGTTCGTTTACCGTTTTATTCTGGATATGAGTTGTGCCTGTAACAATCGTCCTGGGATTAGCTGCTTCGTGGATAGTTCGCAAGGTGAGTGCTCTCGTCCAGTGGCGCGTCGGTCCGCCGCTCTTTCAGCCGGCATATGATGTTATGAAATTGATGGGAAAAGAAATCCTTATACCCGAGGAAGCGAACAGGTCAGTATTTATGATGGCGCCGCTTGTTGGTGTAGTGGGAGTTCTTTTGCTTTCCCTGATACTTTGGAACGCATTAGTTGCAAAAGAGTCTTTCATGGGCGATTCTATCGTAGCGATTTACCTCATGGTACTTCCGTCTCTTGCGTTGATTCTCGGCGGCAGCGCGAGCGCCAGCCCACATGCGTCGGTCGGAACAGCAAGAGAAATGAAACTGGTAATAGGTTATGAATTGCCTCTTGTTTTGGCCTTTATTGTGGTGCTCATAAAAACAGGAGGCCAGCTTAGCTTGATAACTATTTCACAGGCTGTGCCTGTTTTGAGCATTTCAGGAATGTTAGCTTTTATAGTTGCCTTGTTGTGTGTTCAGGCAAAACTTGGTTTTGTGCCTTTCGATATAGCAGAAGCTGAAACAGAGCTTGGAAGCGGCGTATTGATGGAATATTCCGGCGCGTTGCTCGCGTTGTGGAAAGTCATGCAGGCTGTCATGCTTGTCGCTTTACCTTTCTTTTTAATGGTACTGTTTCTCGGCGGCGACGGAACAAACTATTTAACTGGCGTGGGAGGGATAGCGGCTGTTGTTCTTTTAGCTGTTTTTGCGGTCGGGCGTTTTATGTCGGGGCGAAGCAAGCTGATGGATGTTGTCGGTTTGCTTAGTTTCATCGGTGTCTGTATCCTCGCGGGACTTGGAAAATATGTCCTGATACTTGTTTTATTGATTCTGATTAAAAATACTAATCCGCGTTTGAGGATTGACCAGGCGATGAAGTTCTTCTGGGTATATTGCAGTGTAACTTTAGTCGCCGCGATTATACTGGCTTCATTGGGTAGTCATTATGAAATTAGCTGGCTGTAGGGTGCGAAATTTCGCACCATATAATTCTGAGCCGAAGGAATAAAAAATGAGCTGGAAAATGTGGTCATTAAAAAAGTCGATATGGGTTTTCCATGTTAATACGGGAGCATGCAATAACTGTGACATTGAAATAGTTAATTGTCTTACACCCAAGTTTGACATCGAGAGGTTCGGTATCAAACTGGTTGGCTCGCCCCGGCATGCGGATGCTCTGTTGGTGACGGGAGTTGTAACTCGCCAGGCAAAGCCGCGTTTACTTGAAGTGTACAGGCAGACATCGAAACCATGCGTGGTCTTTCCGATTGGCGCCTGTGCATGTGACACGGGAATTTTCTACAAAGGTTATCATGTCGCAGGTCCCGTGGACAAGGTAATAAGGGAAGAAGACCCGGACGCGATAATTGCATATGTTCCGGGCTGTCCGCCCAAGCCGGAGGCGATGATTTCAGGCGTGGTTAAGGCACTCTCGGCAATATAGTCAGGATGGAAATATGAATCTTGAAAAACTAAATGCTGTACTCGACGCGATGAAAGACAAGCTCATAAACATCGAGCAGGTCAATGACAGAAGAATATACTTGCCATGCGAGTCGCAGAACGCTGCGGATGTGTGCAGGTTTCTATTCGAGGATTTGAATCTGAGATTTGTTATCGCCACGGGAGTTGACTCGGACAATTGCTTCGAAGTCTTGTACCATTTTGCGAATGACGAAACAGGTCACATAATAAATGTAAAAGCAATTATACGCGATAGGGAAAATCCATCGGTCGAATCCATTACGCCTTTTATTCCCGGCGCAGAATGGATTGAGAGAGAAATACACGACATTCTTGGAATCGAATTTAAGAACCATCCGAATATGCGCAGGCTGATATTGAATGACGACTGGCCGGAAGGCGTATATCCGTTAAGAAAAGCTCGCCCGGAAGCGAGCGAAGGAACTGGAGTATGAATAAACCAATGCACAAACCCATTCTTGCAGTAGGTCCGTTTCATCCCCTGCAGGAGGAAATGGAATATTTTCAGCTTACTGTAGATGGTGAAATAGTGACAGACATCGACGTTAGAATCTCCTATAATCATCGCGGCATAGAAGGTATCAGCGAGACTCTGCAATTCGACCAGGTGCCGTACCTTGTCAGCAGGATATGCGGGATTTGCTCTGCTTCGCATCCACTGGCTTATGTCAATGCAGTCGAGGAGATTGCAGGTGTTACTGCTCCCGAGCGTGCGCAATATATTCGCGTAATTATAAACGAGCTTGAGCGAATTCACAGTCACCTGTTGTGGGTGGGACTTGGCGGACATTTTATCGGCTATGATACTGTTTTCTTGTGGGCATGGAAATTCCGCGAGCCAGTGCTGGATTTGCTCGAAGCGATTACTGGAAACAGAAACAATTACGGCAATGTTCGTGTAGGAGGCTGCCGGGAAGATATTCCTGACGAGCTTATCCCCAAAATCTTAGCGGAGCTTGACACTATAGAAAAGAAAACGGAATTGCTAACCAAAGCAGTTCTTGACGATCCTGTATTACACGCAAGGCTTAAAGGAGTTGGCATACTTAAAAAAGAAGATGCGATACAATATGCTGTAACAGGACCGACGGCAAGAGGCAGTGACGTTGCGATTGATGTCAGGCATGACGATCCTTACGCCGCCTATGACGATTTGGACTGGAAAGTAATAAGCCAGCCCGAAGGTGATGTCTTCGCAAAAGCTGTGGTTCGTCTGCTTGAGACGTTCGAATCAATAAAGATGGCCAGGGAAGCTCTGAAAAAAATTCCGAAAGGTCCTATCGCAGTGGAAGTAAAGGAGATACCACCGGGAGAAGGCTGTGGTCATGCAGAAGCGCCTCGCGGCGAAACATTCCATTACGTGCGCAGCGACGGAGGCAACAGGCCGATACGTCATAAAGTCAGGGCACCAAGCTATGTCAATGTCCCCTCGTTCAAAGCATCGTGTATTGGTGAGCACATTGCTGATGTCACGCTCACGCTTGCATCGGTTGACCCGTGCTATAGTTGCACGGAAAGACTCGCCGTCGTGGACTCGCATCAAAATATTATTCACGATTACGAAGCCCTTCTTCAGATGAGCCGCGACAAAACAGCACGTTTGAGAAAAGAAATTGGTGCGCCGGAATTCAAGATGGAGGATTTATAAATTGGAAAATGTCATTCTCGTTATCTCTGTCTTTCTGCCTTTGACAGTCGGCTTTGTAATGCTTTTTCTGCCGAACAAACTTTCCGTTTTGTTTCGCGGCCTGACGCTCGTTGTCTCAGCAGCCACGTTAGTTTTAGCTATTATAATATTCACATCCGGCGGATCTGAATTTTCATGGTCGGTTCTTACTCTCGCCGCAGGCCGGTTTAATCTGTCGCTTTTACTAAAAGTAACAACGCTGGGCAAATTCATCCTGCTGTTTGCGATGGGATTCGGCTTCTTAATTACGCTGTATTCGCTCAGGGCAAGGTCCGCGTCTGATGAACAGCAAAATTCGAATTTTTACTACAGTTCGATTCTTCTTGCCATCGGAGGTTCAGCGGGAATTTTGCTTTCAAATCATTTGCTGTTTCTGCTTATATTCTGGGAAATTGTCACTGCCTCGCTGTACCTGCTCATAACGACTGGAGGCAGAAGTTCGAACTTCGCCGCGACCAAAAGTTTCGCGATGATAGGAGCTTCGGACGCCGCCTTCATGCTTGGCGTGTTCATGATATGGTCCATATCCGGTACTTTTGTAATATCGGATATTAACATAGCGGCTGATTCAGTGTTTCCTGTTATTGCATTTTTGCTTCTCATGACAGCCGCAATTACAAAAGCCGGAGCGATGCCAATGCATACGTGGGTACCAGCAAGCGGAGAATACGCGCCTGCTTCGATTATGGCCTTACTCCCCGCGGCGCTGGATAAGCTTTTAGGTATTTATTTACTGGTAATCATAGTGCGTTCGATGTTCGATATCGGACACGGAGCTTTGACTCTGCTTCTTACTGTAATCGGTGCAGTTACAATAATCGCTGCCGTGATGATGGCGATGGTTCAGCATAATCTCAAAAAGCTTCTGTCTTATCATGCAGTCAGCCAGGTCGGCTATATGATTCTCGGCATAGCGACCGGCACGCCAATCGGCATAGCAGGCGGCGTCTTCCACATGCTCAACAATGCGATATATAAATCGTGCCTGTTCTTATGCGGCGGCGCGGTCGAGCAGCAAACGGGAACAGCCGACCTCGAAGAACTGGGCGGGCTGGGTAAAAAAATGCCCTGGACATTCGCAACCTGCCTGATAGCGGCCCTTAGTATTTCTGGAATTCCTCCTCTGAATGGATTTGTCTCCAAGTGGATGATTTATCAGGGAGTGATTCAGATGGGAAGAGAAGGTGCAGGCTCGACGACTGCCGGCCTGTGGCCCCTCTGGCTCGTTGCCGCTATGTTCGGAAGCGCGCTTACGCTTGCATCTTTTGTGAAACTGATACATTCAATGTTCCTTTCGCGTATGCCGAGAAGACTCCGCCAAACAAGGGAAGTCAGTGCATTGCAGATTATTCCCATGGTGGTACTCGCGGGTCTTTGCGTAGTCTTTGGAATAATATATTATTTCCCGTTGAATACATTTATATATCCCGCTCTCGGGCTTGAGGCTGCACCTGCTCTGAGCCTTTGGAGTGCGGGACTGGCTACTATTCTTATAGTTGCAGGAATCATTTTCGGCGTGCTCGTTTGGATTGTGATGAGATTGTCGGATAACGTCAGAATAGTCCCAACCTGGAATTGCGGTGAGAATTCCGATAGTGACAAGCTCATTGTCCCGGGAACTCATTTTTATAAAACAGTTTCATCTATGGACGGCCTGAAGCCCATTTACGCGGGCCAGGAAAAGGGATATTTCGACGTTTATAATCAGAGCGGCCGGTTGGGTCTGTCGGTTACGGGTCTGTTCAGGTGGCTCCATTCGGGCATCCTGCCCATGTACCTGACCTGGGTGACAGTAGGATTGCTCGCTGTGCTCCTTGCACTTTGTAAAGTCTGGTGAGGATAACTATGGCTGTATTCTATATTTTATTGTTGTTTATGCTGATCGCGGCTGTCATCGCGGTCGAAACAAAAAATTTGTTAAGCGCAGTCATTTGCGTGGGAGCCATCGGTTTCGGAGGCTCTTTGATTTTCCTGTTTTTAAGGGCGCCCGATATCGCGATAACGCAAATAGTAGTGGAAGTGCTCGGACTGATAATTCTTATTCGCGCCACAATCGCGAGGGACCTTACATTCATCAGCGGCGACAGGGAGTTTTTCGGGACGGTTGTTTCCGTTGTGGTAATATTGATAATTTTTCTCGCGGGTGTCGGCATTTTTGAGACTATGCCAAAGTTCGGGACTTCCGTTGCCATGGACAGTGAGCAGGATGCCGCTTCGAGAACTTATATTAGCGAAGGAGTAGACCAGACGGGAGCGGCCAACATCGTGACATCGATAATCCTCGATTATCGTGCCTATGACACTCTTGGCGAAGCTACGGTGCTTTACACTTCAATAATTGGCGCAACTGTGATACTTCGCAAGAGGAGCAGAACACTGCCGGAGGTAATAGAACAATGAAAGGTATGTC
>JARRRJ010000078.1:0-6895 GCA_037380865.1 Sedimentisphaerales bacterium | reverse complement strand
CGCACAGAAGTGGCGAAAATTCTCATCGATAACGGCGCAGATATAAACGCAAGAGATGTTAGAGGGGCGAGTCCTTTAGGAATTGCAGAGCGAAGAGGAAACAGTGAAATAGCAGAACTATTGCGCAAACACGGTGCAAAAGAATAATCAAAATCATACAGACCAGGGTTGATACTATTGGTTATGAATTTCTATAACGTTTATTTTTTCAATCAGTTCAGGAAGTTCGGAGAGTTTGTTTATTTTTAATGTACCTTCGGGGATGGACTTGCTGGTATTTGTGTAGGCAGTTTTTATAACGGATTTCATACCAAGCTCACGCGCCGGCTTTGCGTCTTTGTCTATTCTGTCGCCTACGTACATTATGTTTCCGAATGCTTCGCCTATTCTTTCAGCGGCTATTTTGAAGATTCGCAAATCGGGCTTGCGAAAATCGAATTCGTACGAATACATCCTTACTGAAAAGAAATCCAGAATACCTGCGTCTTCGAGCTGCTTTTCGATTGAATATTTGCTCACGAATGTGTTGGAAAGGATACCCAGTTTCAGTCCGGCGCTGTTGAGTTCATCGAGTGTCTGTCTTATGTCAGGTTCGATTTTCGCGGCTTTGCTTAGCGGCTCATACCAGAGCCACGCAAGGTGACGCCATTGCTCGCCGCTGAGCTGTATTCCCTTTCTTGTACCTATCTTTCTCAAAAAAGCGGATGAGTTGAAGTCTTTGCCGTCTATCGCTGAAATTAAATTCCTGAAGCGCAGTGCCAGAAGATTTCGCCAGAAGTACCACCAGAAGCTCCCGACAGGCTGATTGAGACTTTTGAGGTAGTCATAAGTTAGCCGCGCACCTTCTTTGAAAAGCTTGACCGGATTAATTTTGCCGAAACACAGGATAGTCTCACCAAGATCGAATATGACGGCGTTTACCATAAGAATAGGGACAGGAATAGTTTTTACTCCTTCGGATTTATCATGCGAAATAACGTAACTCCAATTTCCTTAAACAAATTTTCAACTACCTGTTCTCATTACTTTCTTTGCGGCGGTACGTCATCCCCAAAAACTTCTTCAGCCCACATAATCATTTCCTGGTCGGAGATGCTTGAAACTCTGTCGGCTTCGTATTCGGAATCGATTTTGTCTTTTATTTTTACGACACGAGGGTCATGCTTGGCGATCTCAATTTCATACCTCGACTCGATCCAGTGCTTAATGCCCGCTGCGCCGGTTTTATCTGTAATCGCTACACCGACGGGACGTTTAAGTAACTTTTCAGTATCGAAGCAGTTGTATATCTCCTCGTTCTTCAAAAGCCCGTCTGCGTGAATTCCGGCGCGAGTGACATTGAAGTCAGTTCCGACCAGTGGATAGTTCGGGGGAATTTGGAAGCCAAGCTCTTTCCTGGCATATTCAGCCAATTCAGTTATCGCGGCGTAATTAACACCCTCTGTAATTCCTTTCAACTGCGCGTGCTCAACTACAAGCGCCTCGAGCGGCGGATTGCCTGTTCTTTCGCCTGACCCGAATATAGCAGCGTTTGCGGCACTGCAGCCGTAAAGCCATGCGGTAGACGCGTCAACCTGAACTTTATGGAAGTCGTTGTGTCCATGCCATTCGAGTTGCTCTGCCGGGACACCGATTTCCCTTAATCCATGAATCAGTTTCGGTACGCTTCTCGGCAAAGCAACTCCAGCCCACGGAATCCCGAAACCAAGAGTATCACAAAGACGAATTTTTACTGGCTTGCCATATTCATCACCAAGCTTCATCAGCTCAGCCGCGAACGGCAAAACAAAGCCTTCGTAATCCGCGCGAGTTATGTCTTCGAAGTGACAACGCGGGATAACGCTGTTATCGAGTGCGGCTTTTGCAATATCGAGATACGCCGCCATCGCCTGAGCGCGCGTCTTGCGCAGTTTCAGGAAGATGTGGTAGTCACTCGCTGAAGTCAGAATGCCTGTTTCAGCAAGTCCCATCTGCGAGACCAGTTTGAAATCAGCCGCTACTGCGCGAATCCAGCCTGTTATTTCAGGATACTTGTACCCTCGCTCCTTGCAAAGCTCCACTGCCTGCCTGTCGCGCTCGGAGTACAGGAAGAACTCGCACTGGCGGATCAATCCTGTGCCACCGTCTATTTCATGAAGCAAATCAAAAATTCTCAGTATTTGCTCAGGCTTATAAGGCGGCCTGGCCTGCTGGCCGTCACGAAACGTAGTATCGGTAATCCAGATATTTTCCGGTATCTCGTATTCGACTTGTCTTTCGTCGAAAACAACTTTCGGAAACTCCGAATACGGGAAAATATCCCGGTACAAATTCGGTTTCTCAACATCTATAAGTTTATAAGTTTTTGCCATATTTTTACTCCAAAAAACGCCGACAGGGATTGTTACGGCTGAAATCGCTATATTGTTTGATTCTTACGTTTCCCGGGCAATCCATCGGTAAAGGAAAATAGCCGAGGTGGGATTCGAACCCACACGCCCTGAACGGGCAGGGGATTTTAAGTCCCCAGCGTCTGCCTTTCCGCCACTCGGCCTAAAAACCTTCATTTTCATGCCCCAAGACACACATCAAGCCCTCTGGACGAGGAAATATTAAACCATAGGGCCAAAATATGCAAATAGTTTCTGAAGTTCGAAGTTAAAAGTGACTAAAGTGAGCTAAAGTTGGAACCTATAAAAGCCAATGAACACAAAAGCATAATCGCATGACGTGGTATGGGCATCTTGCCCATGCTGCATATAACATCCTTAAAATTTTCAGAATTTCCGCTTCTTTAGCAAAGATTAGTGTCACAAATTTAATTTTTCTACGTCTTTATACTATAAAAGCACCGTTATTTTGGTTAAATTATGGGAAATTTCAGCGAAATTGACTCTGTGGAGGATAGATGTAATGGAAGAACCTTCTGAGACTGTTAAAGATATTAAAAAGAAATCCACCCACCGGAAATACATAATCCCGGCTGTTGGTATTCTTCTATTGATAGCAGCATCTTTGGTTTTTATTTATTTTACACAGGGACAGAAATCCGACCCGGCCAGCGAGAAAATTATTCGCCAGGCAGCTGCAAGGCAGATTAATAAAGATCCGAATAAGCTTACTGAAGAAGATTTTGCGGGAATCACTGAATTCAGGCTCATGGATATTATACCTGCAGGTCGGGGACCTGGCGGAGTGGAACTAATTAGATATAAAATTATTGATCTTTCTGATATCAGGATTCTGGAAAATTTTACAAATCTGCAAAAACTTGAGCTTATTGCAGTTCGTTACCCCCGTCAATCAATGATTGACGAAGTATTATCAAAGCTGGGTCTAAAGAACTTTTCCCAGAGAAGATTTCTGGATTTAAGCCCGCTTAATAAACTTAGCAGTCTTCAGTCACTGAACCTTACAGAAGCACAGCTTTACGATACCAAAGTTCTTTCAGGTCTTATTAACCTGCAAGAGTTGAATATTAGTTTAACTCAAGTTTCTGATCTTACAGGAATAGAGACTCTGACAAAACTCAAGATTCTAAATGCTTCTTATACAAGGATTTCTGACCTTGAGCCCATTAAAAATATGACAAACCTGCAAAGACTTGACCTAACAAATTGTGCAAACATAACAAATGAACAGGTGGAAGACTTGCAGAAATCCCTGCCAAACCTGAAAATTGTAAAATTAAAATGAACGAATCCGAGCAAGAACAAATTAATATTCAAAGGCACTCCTTCCGACGAAGATATATAATCCTGACTGTCTTTATTGTTTTATTGACAATTGCATCTTTGGTTTTTATTTATTCTACCCAAGAGCAAAAACCCGACCCGGCCAGCGAGAAAATTATCCGCCAAGCGGCTGCGGCCCAGCTTAATAAAGATCCGAACGAACTTACTGATGAAGATTTTCCAGAAATAAGGGAATTTTATTTTTATAAATATCATCTAGACGGAGAGCCTTTTATTCGTCTTACTGATATCAAACTGCTTGAGAAATTTACGAACCTGCAAAAACTGGAACTTTCTCCTGTTCTTACACCTGAAAAAGAAATACCATCATGGATGAAAATTCTGGCAAAGCTCGGCATTTTTAACCTTGAAGAAAGACTTGCACTTGATTTAAGGCCGCTTAAGAAACTGTCAAAACTTCAGGAACTTTCACTTGGCGGAAGTCCGTTTTATACTATCGAACCTTTAAAATATCTTAAAAATCTAAATACACTTCGACTTTACGGTACACCCGTCAAAAGGAGTATCAAACCTTTATCAGATCTTACTGAATTACGTGAGCTTCGCCTTGGAAATACAAGAGTATCCGACCTTGGGCCTTTAAAGAGACTGATAAATTTACAAGAACTTTGGATTAATGGCACATCAATATCCGATCTCAGTCCTCTAAAGAAATTGATAAATCTGCAAGTCCTTTGGATTAATGGCACTCTAATATCCGACCTTGAGCCGTTAAGAGGATTAAAAAATCTGCAAGTACTTTATGCTTACGATACTCAAGTATCTGATATTGAGCCATTGCAAGAATTGATAAACCTGAGATTTCTTTGGCTTAACGAAACACATGTTTCCAGCCTTGAACCAATAAACGAACTGTCAAATCTAAAAATACTTGCACTCGATCATACTCAAGTTTACAACCTTGAGCCGATAAAGAACCTATCAAACTTAACTGAGCTTAGACTCGCAGGTACTCAAGTTTCTAATCTTGAGCCGATCAAGAATCTGAAGAATCTTGGAAGACTCGGCATACAGGATTGTACCAACATAACGAATGAGCAGATTGAGGATTTGCAGAAAGCTCTACCGAATTTGAAAATTGTGAGATGAAAATGAAATATTTACTTTCTAAATCCTATAAAGTGACAGTAGTAGTTTCTCAGTTATGGTTAGGATACATTCGAGAAATAATTTCTTTTCCTTTGCCGATTGTCTTCGCAACGTGTATTCTTCTATCGAGTGACTTTATTTGCTCATCGTTGGGGGATAGAGACAGGGCCTTTTTGATTCTTTCGGAGGCTTTATCGAATTTGCCTTTTATGAGATAAGCGCAGGCGGAGTCTTTTAATGCGGGGATATGCTCGCTGTTGATGTCGAGTGCGTGGGAGAAAAGTTCTGAGGCTTCTTCGAATTCTTCTCTTAATATGCTTGCCAGGCCGAGGTAGTAATAGGCATCTGCGCCGGTGGAATTATTGTCGATCGCGCGCAACAGGCAATGTGTTGCGCAGCCTGTGTCACCAATCGTTAAAAACATCGAACCCATCGAAACTAAAGTCTCGGCATCCTCCAAAGCCAGTTTCATTTCGGCAACCAGGTACGACCTTGCCTGCGCATTCTGGTCGTTCATTATCGCGTGCTGCGCGAGCCTGTATCGGGGACCCAGTATGTCCTCATCGTATTCGAGCGCTTTATTGTAATACTCTACTGCTTTGTCATGGTCCCCCGCCCGGAAAGATATTTCGCCGCGATAAAATAGTGCGGGTGCAAAACGCGGATTCAATTCGAGAATCCAGTTGAATTTTTCCTTTGCCGATTCGAGGTCACCTGTTTCGAGCTGGAACAAGCCGAAATCGAAAATTACCTCGATGTCACCCGGATTCAGGCGAATCTCAGAAAGGAAATATGCTTTTGCCTTTTCGTTTTCGCCGCAGGCCCAGTAAGCCTGTGCGATTCGGTAATTTATTTGAGGATGAGTCAATTCAAGCTCTGCAGTACGCAACCAGCATCGGACTGCCTTCTGATACTCGCCTCTCGCGAAAAGGCTGTTTCCGATATTGTAGTAGCACAACGCACAGTTCGGCTTGATCTGCTGTGCGATATAGAACATCTCCTCAGCCAGGTCATGCAGACCCATTTCCGTGTACGTGATTATGCGATTGCAATAGCATGGCTCGAACTCGGGATCAAGTCCCTGTATTTTCTCGAAGGTATCGATGGCCTGGTCATAGCGGCCAACGCGCGTATAATCGACTGCGAGCGAATTCAATATTTCCAAGTCCCCGGGATTGAATTGCAATGCAGTCTCGTACTCGTATATCGCTTCTTCGAATCGATCTATCGCGTCCAGCGTAAGCGCTTTATTGAAATGCCACGTCCCGTTGGCGGGATTTATCTCCAGCGCCGTATCGATTGCTTCGAGCGCCTGCGGCATCTTCCCTTCTTCGTAAAGTTCGTAGGCCTTCCGCGCTTTGCGCTCTGCCTTGTCGTACGAGCCAAATTCCATATCATCGAAAATCATCAAGTCCTTCCCGAAAAGATAAATTATTACGTTTCAGTGGCTATTTAACACAAACCTGTCATTCCCGCCTTCGCGGGTATGACAATGTGGACTGGTCTTTTTCAGTCACTAAATATGAGTATCGCCATGAAAATAACGCTTCCTTAGCACAATTGTGAGCTGCCGGAATCTTTTTGTCTGCGTTAAAATCCTGCTGGAAATTTGGTTTGTAACCTCTTATAATTGCGGCACTTAGCGTTCCCAGAGCTCCTCTGAATTCGGATAAGTGATTTTTCGATGTTTGTTTTTCTGGTAAGTTGCCGATTATAGTCTTATAATATCTACCCGAAAAAAAGGTGTGAGGCTGATAATAAAAGCCTTACACCGCGATATAATGGCCTGGAGAAACTGAAGAATGGTACAGGAAATAAAAGGACAGATAGCACCCGGCAAGGGCGTCTACGCCGTCGTGGTCAGCAGGTTCAACGAATTTATCACGTCAAAGCTGCTTGGCGGCGCCATAGACTGCCTCCAGCGTCACGGCGCCAGTGACGAGCAGATACAGGTCGTCTGGGTTCCCGGCGCGTGTGAGATTACACAGGCAGCGAAGAAACTTGCAAACAGCGGCAAATACTCAGCCGTGATTTGCCTCGGCGCAGTCATCCGCGGCCAGACTTCGCATTAC
>JARRRJ010000077.1:0-6982 GCA_037380865.1 Sedimentisphaerales bacterium | reverse complement strand
TTTCAGCCTTCCTTCGCGGGCATTATCCCGAGCAGGTTCGTAGGGTCAATTCTCAGCTTGGGCCTCGCGGCCTGTCGCTCCCCTGGCTTATTAACTTGTATCAAATGTCAATTATAATAGTGCTCCCCGCGTGGTCAACAATTTTACTTTTCCAAAATTCATATTCTTTTAAAGAGGTGTACTAACATCAGGCCATTCGAGGGATTCCATGAATTGATCGATTTGCTCTTCGATACTTCTCCTGGAATCTCGCGGATATGTAAAGCGATATTTTATAAACCACCTGCCGTGCCTGAATAAATACAGGTCAGAGAAAACGCGCACGTTTCCCCGCGAGCTTTGCCAAATCATTGCAAACGCGCTATGTAAACCATGGTATGTGCTTCCGTCCTGCTCGAGCACAGTCTCGCCTCGAGTGACAGCCGATACTTCTCCGTATGATGACCTGATTGCTGCTTCTATTTGATCGAAATGCATCTTCATATCGACGGGTCGATTCATCAAGTCTGTTGCAGGATAAATATAGACAGTTGTTATACATCCCAAAGCACGCTGGATGTATTCAACTGAAATATCTTGTCCCATCTTGTCAAATAGAGTCACTTCCCTTTTTGAAAACAAACCAACATAGGGGGGAAACTCCATTTTAGAAGCCTTATGAATATAAGGCTGAACATCGTTAGGCGAATTGGGTCCGGGAATAGCTGACGCTCGCCACGGCCTCAATACGGAAATCGTATTACTATCCGCCGGCTCTATTAGGACCTTGATGTAGTATTGCTCCCCCTCCTCCGGCCTGAACTGTTCAGGCAGTTCGGGAATCGTCTGCTCGAAGCCATGAGGAATGATCCCCGCCGCGAAAATTACTCTATTCGCGGGAACCCGCTCGGTAGCTCTTAACGTCCAGACAGGCACCGACAAAGTTCCTGAAGAACTTCCTGACATGCGATACACTTCGACACAGCTTATATACTTTTCTTCCCATCTGTCTGGGAGCCTGAAAGTATTTCCGGAAATAATTTCAGGATAAATGAGATTTTCTTCCAGGCAGCCTGCAATGAGAGATATGCCGGTCAGAGTGATAAGACTCAGGACTCTGTAATATCGATATACACGTTTCAAATTTTCTACTTCCGAATTGGCTATATTATTCACACTGTCACCCTGTAAGAGTTTGTTGTATCTTAAGGTACATCTTGAAAAGCGACCATGAAGTATATCCTATCATTCCAGAATTATTAATCCGCATACCACTCGCTTGCCGCAACGTTAGAAAGAACAAGATTGAAAAGGAAACAAATAATGTATGAATAAAGAATTCTCGAAAACAGGTTCCTGGAATTCATAGTTATCGCCTTTAGCAGAAAAAATTGCTATGTTAAAGATATCTCAGTTTTTGCTCTTATCGACTACAGGCTGTATTCCCGACAAATCTTCCAAAACAGCATCTTTGAAATGACTTGCGAACGACTTATTTTTTATAGTCGCGTGCTTTCCGTCATCCATAAGCTCTCTCGCTAGAGCTTTGACGCAGGCTGAGCAGCCCGAACTTAGGAGAATCGCCAAAGAAACGCACAGGTACAATATTACAGTCATAACAGATTTTCTTTTTCCACGCTTGTACATAAAAGAATTCCTCCCTGTTTTTCGTTAAAGATTTCAAATGTTACAATCTCATTTATCCCTTTCTTTGTTACGCTTTAGCTAATAGAAGATATTCTATCAGGATCGTCCAGCCTGTCAAAAGAAAACTAACAACATTTCTCTTATTACTTTCTTGAAGGCTGCGGAAGCAAAGCTATAATAGAATCACCTGTTTGCGAATCAATGAAACACGAAATTTAAAGATAATTCAACCTGCTCGACTGTTTCAGCGCAACAGTTCGTTCTTAAGCAAACGTAGAGGACTTCCTGAAAAATCTTTCGCGGATCAGTAAGAACTTTTTTGGGAATTAGAGATCTGAACAGGTGTCTTAAAGCTATTAGAAAATACTGGGCGTCACTATGGTCAGAGTGTGCTTACGATTAACAGGCATATCAGTCAGTCCGGGAGTTGTCACAGGCCCGGCGCGTGTTATACTTCATGCAAGTGACGACTACGTCCGGCCGGGCGAGATTCTCGTTGTGCCTTTCACAGACCCGGGCTGGACGCCGTACTTCGTGAACGCCGCAGGCATCGTAACGGACATGGGAGGTCTCCTCATTCACGGCAGCATAATCGCAAGAGAGTACGACATTCCATGCGTAGTCGATGTCGGTCCGGCTACGAAAATTATCAAAACAGGCCAGACAATATCCGTTGACGGTAACTCCGCCTGCGTCCAAATCATTCAGGAAAGCAAAAGAACTCTGAAGACTATGAAAAGGACGACTGAGAGCAGGCTCAGGGAACCTCCGTAGAGGAAAGCAGCGGCCGGGCCTATATAGTCCCAAAGAAATCCTGCGATTAAACCGGCGGGAAGTGCCATCAGACCTGTCATAGTGTGGAATGTTCCCAGCGCAGTTGCTTTTAAGTTTTCACTGGAAAGGTCGGCTACGAAAGCTCTCTGGTTTCCATCAACTGCGGCATACATCAGACCATAAGTGACAAACAGGACAACGAAAGCCGCGATTGAATTCAAGAAAGCGAAGCCAATTGTCGTCGCTGAAAACATTAAGTAGCCGAATATAATGACTCTTCCTCTTCCGATTTTATCCGATATAGAACCGAGAGGTATTGCAAAAGCACTGTAGGAAATGTTAAATAGAATATATAAAAGAATCGGGACTATTACAGAAAACCTGCCCGAAAAATGCTGTTGCGCTTTCAATATAAAAAACATGTAACTGAAATTGCCGAGAGCGAAAACGCTCGAAATCAAAACGAATAACTTCAAAGGCTTTGACAAACCTTTCAAACCCATTTTCAAGGTGACATTCTGCGGAGCTGATTTTCTTTCCTTTACAAAATGCAGCGGAATCAGTGACAAAAGTCCAAGTAAGCCTGCTATTAAAATTATTGTTCTGAAGCTGGATTTAAGAAACCAGTATAAACAAAGAGCGCCGACGGCTCCGAATATCGCGCCGATCGTATCGAATGTCCTATGTATGCCGAAACCTCTGCCTCGCTGGTTGGTCATGGAATCGGCAATTATTGCATCACGCGGTGCCGTTCTGAGACCTTTTCCTACTCTTTCCATCGATGAAAAAAGCAGCGCGAGCGGCCAGGTCTGTGAGATTGCGAGCAAGGCCTTAAAAATTGTCGAAGTAAGATAACCCGAAAAAACGAAAATCTTGCGCTTACCTGTTCTGTCGGACCAGTGGCCGCTGAAAACTTTTAAGACGCTCGATACACTTTCACGCAGTCCGCCGACTAATCCGATTACTCCTCCACCGCCGCCAAGCGATTCGAGAAACATGGGCAGGATAGGCATTATCATCTCGCTGCTGAAATCGTTGAGGAGACTGACGATGCTCAATAGAATCACGTTGGGACTGATTCTGCCTTTGTTTCTGCTATTTGTGTCAGATTGATTCATGTGAGTCTAAATGGCGAAATGTAATTTCGGTCAGAATTTACTCTCCGCGAACCTGGACGATGACGTGTCTGCTGCGCGGCCCGTCGAACTCGCAGAAATAAATACCCTGCCATGTTCCAAGCTGCAAACGCGCGTTCTTCACCAAGAGCTGTTCGCTGCATCCGACGATCGAGCTTTTGCAGTGAGCATCGGAATTCCCTTCGGAATGCCTGTAACCCGAGCGGCGCTGCGGCAGCAAATCTTCGAGCGTTAAAAGTATATCGTGCTGCACAGACGCATCCGCGTTTTCATTGATGGTAATTGCGGCTGTAGTATGTGGACAATAGACGATTACTTCACCATCTGATATACCCGAGTCACCAATAAACGACTGAATCCTGCTCGTTATATCAATCATCTGACTCCGGCTTCTCGTACTAATGTTAAAGCTCTCCTGTTTGATTTTCATTTCTTTCTCCTACATTTGTTCGACTACATCGATGCCTAAGAGTCTCGTCAGGCCGTGTCTGATAGTTTTTGCAGTCAGGTCACACAACAATAATCTTGTCGGTCTTTGCTCCGGCTTAGCTTTGAGAACGGGACAATTCGTATAGAACGTACTGAATTTTTGTGCAAGCTCATAGAGATAGGAAGTCAGGTAGTTCGGCCTGAAGTCGCTGACAGCCGCCTGTATCGCTTCGCCGTAATGAATCAGGTGCTTCGAAAGGTCAAGTTCCGAAGCATCGTTCAAATTCAATGCATCTATACCTTCAAGCTCAGTCTGTATGTCAACATCTTTACTCTGCGCCTTGCGCTCGATTGATTTAATTCTCGCGTATGCATACTGCATATAAGGAGCGGTATTACCTTCCATCGCAAGCATTTTATCGAAGCTGAATACATAGTCGCTCGTGCGATTGTTGAAATAATCAGCGTATTTTACTGCACCAATTCCGACAGCTTGAGCGATTTTATTTTTCTGTTTCTGCGAAAGCTCAGGATTTTTCCGTTCGACGACTGCCTTCGCCCGCTCTACGGCTTCATCGAGCAGCGCTTTTAGCTTCACATTTTCGCCCGACCGAGTCTTTAAGGGAGTTCCATCATCACCAAGAATGCTTCCAAAAGTAACATGTATAAGCTCGATATTGTCACCAGCCCAGCCTGCTTTACGAGCGACAGCAAAAAGCATCTCGAAATGCAGTTTCTGACGTGAGTCAGTGACATAAATTATCTCATCGGCTTTCAGTTCATTCACCCTGTAACGAATTGCTGCCAGGTCCGTAGTCGCATACAAGTATGCTCCATCCGATTTCTGAATAATAAAAGGCAAAGGCTCCCTTTCCTTATTCTTAAATCCTTCGGGAAAAACACAAACTGCTCCATCCGATTCAATTGCAAGTCCTTTACTCTTTAATTCTTCAACTACTCGAGGCAGATCATCATTATATTCACTCTCACCACGAACATCATTTTCCTTCAGAGTTACTTCCAATTCGTCATACAGGTCCTGACAATGCGAAATTGACTGCTCTACTATATGGCGCCACACAGACATAATATGTTCATCTTTATTATGCAACTTTACCACATTTTCTTTTGAAATGCGATTAAACTCGGGATCGCTATCGAATAGCAATCTTGCTTGTCTATAGAAATCTTCCATATCCGAGATGTTAACTTCGTTACTCAGGAGACTAAGATCCTTTTGGCCTGTCCTTTTTTCTCCTTCAGATCTGAGGTACTTTTGGTCAAAATATGCACAGAGCATTCCGAATTGAGTACCCCAGTCGCCGATGTGGTTCTGGCGAATAACATTGTGACCCAGAGATTCGAACATTCGGCAGATACAATCACCGATTATTGTGCTTCGCAAATGGCCAACGTGCATTTGTTTTGCAATGTTTGGACTGGAAAAATCAACAACGATATTTTTCGGCTTAGCAGTTTTTTCTATCGCAAGGCCTTTCGAATCTTTATTGATTTCGAGTAAACTATCTGCGATAAACTCAGGTTTCAATCGAAGATTGATAAATCCGGGCCCGGCAATTTCGGGGTCTTCACAAATGTCACCTATATCATGTTTCTCTACGACCTTCTCAGCGAGTTTTCGCGGATTGGTCTTAATTTGTTTTGCGAGCGCCATTACGCCGTTGACCTGGTAGTCGCCAAACTTCGGATCGGTAGCCTGCCTGACAATCGCAGAACATTTTTCCTGTCCGGAGACTTCTGCCATTATGTTACTAATTCGTTCTTCAAGTATTTCAATTACAGGTTTCATATATACTCATAATTTTGGTGTGCCCAGCACACCCTGCATAAGTGATGTTAGATTTTTAATTTTTTCGCGTCGCCCCAGAGCAGTTCGAGGTCGTAGTACTGGCGGTATTCTTTGTCGAAGATGTGAACTACAACATCTATGAAATCGAGCAGAATCCATCGGGCTCTTTCGTAGCCTGCTCTGCCGAAACGCGAATAACCAAATTCCTTAGCGGCGTCGGAGATTTCATCTGCAACTGTTCTCATCTGCCTGTCGCTGGTGCCTGTTGCGATTACAAAAAAGTCAGTGGCAGGCGACATTCCCGTCAAATCCAGTACGACAATATCTGTGCAACGCCTCTCTGCCGCGATTTTTGCAGCCGCAAGCGCGAACTTCTTTTGATTACTGCTTTGTCTTTTTGCCAAATCCAAATCCTTATAAAAGCCAATAAAAAAGGGTGGCCTCAACAGACCACCCAATTAGATTACATACTTCATGTAAATGCGTCAATAGAAAGACCTTATTGTCCGCCGAGGTGGAGCCATTCGCTGACCATAGGGCCGAATTTTACTATTACGCCGGAGAATACGACGCTCACCATTGTCATCAGTTTGATGAGAATGTTCAGGCTCGGGCCTGACGTGTCTTTGCACGGGTCGCCTACTGTGTCGCCTACGACAGCCGCCTTGTGGGCATCGGAGCCTTTGCCGCCGTAAGCGCCTTTTTCGATATACTTTTTGGCGTTGTCCCAGGCGCCGCCTGCGTTATTGAGCATGATTGCCAGGACGAAACCTGCGGTAAGTCCGCCTGCCAGAAGTCCCATTACGCCTGCTACTCCTAAAAGAAGTCCCGTCACGACGGGAATGATAATTGCCATAAGCGAAGGCAAAACCATTTCTTTTTGCGCGCCTTTTGTCGAGATCGATACGCAGCGTGCATAGTCAGGTTTGCCTGTGCCTTCCATAATACCTGCGATTTCCTTGAACTGTCGGCGAACTTCTGCCACCATAGCTCCGGCTGCTCTGCCCACTGCTTTCATCGTCATAGCACAGAAGACAAAAGCCATCATAGCGCCGATGAACATACCGCAGATCAGCTTCGGGTTCATAATTGTGAGGTCATACGCTTTGACAAAATCCGATATTTCAGCTGTAGCAAAATAAACCTTATTATTGACGGCGTCTGCTGCATTACTCACAAAGGTCACCGGCCCGACCATATATTCGCC
>JARRRJ010000076.1:0-19736 GCA_037380865.1 Sedimentisphaerales bacterium | reverse complement strand
GGTTGCGGTAGAGATGATTCGCTCTTACAAAGCAACGAGAATTTTATTCAACAGTTAGATGCGAAGAAGATTAATCATATAAGTAAAATATCGGAAGGCGCTCACGAATGGGCAGTATGGAGGCGGTACCTCAATGAGCTTCTGCCGCTCTTATTCAAAAGCAAGTAGCATCGCATCTGCAGCATGGGTATTTGGCCTGTGCCACATTGCGAGAAAGGCTCTTATGAAATGCAGGATTCTTTTCCGAACCATTACGAAAGGGCACTTCAAAACTGGCTAATTGATCATGGAATCGAGCACGTGGCGCTAAACAACGAGAAAGCGATAGAGCTAGGTCACACGGGGATAAAGAGCTTCGATTTTTTGCTTCAGCTTGATAGCGGCAGGAAAATCATCGCCGAAGTCAAGGGGAGAAGGTTTAAGGGAACAACGCTGGAAAAACTGGCGTCACTGGAATGCTGGGTCACAGCCGGAGATGTTGACGGCCTGACCACATGGCAGAAAATTTTCGGACCGGATCATAGCGCAGTTTTTGTTTTCGCGTATAAAATGGATAATATTGACGTCGATTTTGATGGAAATGAAGTGTTCGAGTTCGACTCGAGAAGGTATGTCTTCTTCTGTGTCAGGCTCGACGACTATCGTAAATTTATGGTGCGGCGCAGCACGAAATGGAGAACTGTTACGCTTCCCGCAGACAGATTCCGACAATGTGCGATGCCTCTCGCTGATTTATTGCAGTAATTGTGCGAATTTGAATATTTTCCGGTCTTTAGAAAAATAATTCTGAAGGTGTAACCTTTGGCCTTAATGTTTGGTATAAATGGTAAAAAGAACCTGTAATTTAACGAACATTGAAATTTTTTTAGGGGCTGAAGAAATGAAAGAGGTAATAATTGCATTAGTCGTAAGCACATCGTTTTTGGCAGGTTTTGCTACAGGCAGACCTCTCGAATCCAATAAAATCAGTGCAGACGCGAACTGGGTGGCTTGGATTGATTGTCAGCAATTCCTTAAATCCGGAATTGGTCAAACGTTGAAAACCGAGCTTGCAAAGCAGGGCGTTGAAGAAAGACTAAATAATTTCGCCTTGTTATTTGGCTTTAATCCGTTGACTGACGTCCGGGATATTATGTTATACGGACAGGGAAATGATCCGAATAAATCAGTCGTCATGCTTGAGGGGAAATTTGATAAATCTAAAATTGATAACGATTCAGCAATGGCGTCAGGGAGATAATGACGCTTCAGATGACTTTAAGTACGGCTGCTTCTACCAGGACGATTTGATAATTATCAGTTCGGATTTGCCAACATTGGAAAATGCGATAAATGTGCTCAAAGGCACAGCAAAAAATACGTCTAATGAGGTTTTTAGAGATACCCTGCTTCAGAATCCAAACGCTTTTATCGAGGTTGCCGCTGCCAATTTAGATCGGTTAGTCGGCTCCAAGCCGCAAGCGGAAGTGCTTAAACAGGCAGAACAGTTAGTAGTAGTAATTGGTCAGGGTGAGGAAAATGTCTTTGTCAATGTAGATTTGAAAGCAAAGTCGCAGGAGACAGCTGAAAACATCAGCAAACTGCTCAATGGCGTTTTAGCCTGGCTTTCCCTTGCAGGAAAAGACGAGCCTGCTCTTTCAACGATTGCGCAAACGATGAAATTGTCAACTTACAGCGATACGATACAAGTTCGTCTCGAAATCAAACCCGAACTTATACAGCAAGTCATTTCGAGCCGTCCTGAGGACTTGAATATAGACCTGAAATTGCCTGGAAATTAAGTAAAATGACATACATAAATATAACTGAACAAGACTTAAGGGAATCGTTTCGTGAAAATAGCAGATGCTACTGATGAAGAACTGGCACTTTATGCACAAAGAGGATGCAGGGAATCGTTCGCGGAACTGGTGCGCAGACACAGAAAGAAGCTTCTGTTTGTCATGCAGGGATATACTTCCAATTTTCACGACGCCGAAGATTTAGTGCAGGAAACCTTCGTTAGAGCATATCGAAATATTCGCAAATATCGGGATAAATTCAAGTTTTCAACCTGGCTTTTTACGATAGCAAGACGTCTGGCTATTAATCATTTTCGTCAGTTGAAAAGAGATTCAATGTATCAGGCATCGGTTCTTGAAAATATTTCTGACGTATCGAAGCAGGCGGAGACACCAGATTTCAGCTTGTGGTCTTTGGCGCAGAAGTTGTCATCGGACCAGTATCACGTCTTGTGGTTCAAGTATGCTGGGAATATGTCGATTAAGGATATTTCAAGGATAATGGGCAAGTCCCGGGTAAATGTGAAAGTTCTTTTATACAGGGCACGCCAGAATCTGGCGCAGCAACTGACGAGTTCTCCGAGGAATAATTGCGCCGCGCACCAGAAAATGCCCAAACAAGAGTTGTATAATGAATAGAAAGTCAAGGTGTAAAATGTTTTGCTGGTTTCATCGATTGACCATATCCCATTCGAATGATGTGGACAGAGCAGTCCCGAAAATTACGGAAAAACATATGAGCAAGTGTCAGGACTGCCACAGTTTTTATCTCGCATGCAATTCGATAGGACAAACTCTTTCCGCTGAAGCAATGCTAATCGGTCAAAAATATCCTTCTCTGTCAAAGGATAATATTATGCAAAACATAACAGAATTCGACATAAATGATTCAGTGCATCGAGTAAAATTTCGACCTTATGCTATAGCGGCCGGGATAGTTTTGGCTCTTGTACTGAGTTTGTTTTTCATGCAGACGGGCCGGAATAACGATGATGAAGAGAAGTTCGAAGGTGCAATTGCAGCTCTCACGGGCATAGTTAATCCTGAGAGAGGGGAATTTCTATCAAGCATGATTGAGAAGCCCATGAAAACTGAGTTTCAGAATATCATAGTCGACACGAAATCAGCCGCTAACTTCCTGCTCACCTGTGTGGGCTTTGACATTGACGGACAGGGAAGAATCGTGGATTTGAATAAGACGGATAATAAAGATCCAACTGAATAAACAGAAACATTCTTTCTATTGCTTTTCAGCACAGCCCCATTCATCGAAGCCAAAATTAAGCACGAAAACAATGGACGTGTGAATATAATTCTGATACAATTCTTAATCCAAAATGTGTTCTTAAAGATTATGATAACCTCGAATTTTCCTTCGTATTTGCAGGTAATATTATGAAAACATTTGTGATTCTGGCAGTTTTTGCAGCGATTATTTGCTTTCTCGCCGGCTGCGGGCCGGGCCAGCCTTTCGAGATTGAGGATTGCGCTCAGGCGCAAATGCAGGCTCGCTGNNTTTTTTTAAGAATTTGCGCAATACTTTGTGTAATACTGCGTCTATAATGATATAGCTCGTGCTTTCTACTCTGCGAAGCAGCGCTTCGCTGCGAAGAACGAGTCGTAGCGCGGCTGCTACGCAGAGTAGCAATGCGTTTTTTGGATTTTTAAACGATAATTTGACAAGAAAGGACGTCGCATGAAGAAATCCAGTAAAGCAATTATCGTTATTATTTTGATAATAGTTGCTCTTGGTGCAGTTCAATTTGTGATAAAGGCAAAGTCCGCAGCAGGTAACATGGGTCAGGTGGTACGCGTCGAAAAGCCGCAGCGAGGTGAGCTGATAGAATTCGTAAGCGCACCAGGCGAAGTCGAACCCAAAACAAAGGTCGAAATTAGTGCGAAAGTCTCCGCGAAAATCATCGAGCTGCCCTTCGATGAGGGCGAATTTGTCACAAAGGGAAATCCCAATGCTAATCCACCCGTTCCGGCTTCAGTGCTCGTGCGTCTGGATGATAAAGACCTTCAGAGGCAGTTAGAGTCACTGCAGGCTTCGAGTAACGGTCAGGCCGCACAGCTTGAAGTTGATAAGGCAAGAATCGAGAGCCAGCGTGCCTCTCTTATGGGACTTGAGGCTTCTTTGAATCAGGCGAAGCGCGATTTGGAAAGGCAAAAGGAATTGCTCACCTCGGAGGATATAAGCCAGACAATTTACGAACAGGCTGAGTTGAAGGTTGCTGAATTACAGTCACAATACGACTCGTCAAAGCATTCACTCGAGGCTGCAGAGCTGGGTTTGGTTGTGATGCAGCACAATCTCGAAGCGGCTGATGCAAGAGTTGCCGAAGCGAAGGAGGCGCTGACTTATACGACAATCACCTCACCAATAGACGGCGTCGTAACCATAGTAAATGCCGAAGTTGGAGAGATGGCGATTTACGGAACGATGAATAATCCCGGGACAGTTATAATAGAAGTTGCAGACCTCGATAAAATGCTGGTTGTCGCACAGGTTGACGAAGCAGACGTTGCGAAAATCCAGGCAGGCCAGAAAGCAATAGTCCAGGTGGATGCTTTTCCCGATTGTGAGTTCACAGGTATGGTCAGTTCAGTCGCTTTGTCATATAACGCTTCGTCGAGCGGGACGAAATATTTCAGAACGGAAATTCTGCTCGATGCGGTCGAGGAAAAATTGTATTCGGGTCTCTCAGCGCACGTCGATATCGAAACAGTAAAGCACGAAGATGTGCTGAAAGTCCCCTCGCAGGCCGTTCTCGGGCGCAATATAGATGATTTGCCTTTGGAGATTCGTGAAAAAAATCCCTATATCGATAAGGACAAAACTTTCGCAACGGTCGTTTATCGCTACATCGACGGCAAAGCAGTCGCGACGCCTGTTAAAATGGGAACGAGCGACCTGACTCATACCATTATAGAAGAAGGCATTACCGAGAATGATAAAATTGTAGTTGGTCCTTATAAAGTGCTCGATACTCTCAGACACGACCAGAAAATTCAGGACGAACGCGAAGTAGAAGCAAAGAAAAAACAAGCGCAGAAGAAACCCGATGCAAACGATGCAAACAGTATCTGAAAGCTCCAAAAGGCCTGTAATTCGACTCCGGGACGTAAAACGTGTGTACAAAGTCGGCGTCGAGAATATTCATGCGCTCGATGGTATCGATCTTGAGCTTTTCGAGAACGAATACGTTGCGATAATGGGTCCCTCCGGCTCCGGGAAAAGCACCTTGATGAACGTATTAGGCTGTCTGGACAAAGCTACTTCCGGTCATTATGAACTGGATGGTCAGGATACGACAAAGATGAGTGACGCCGCCTTGGCGCGCATTCGCAATGAGCGAATCGGTTTTGTTTTTCAGTCTTTCGAGCTGCTCGGTCACTCGAGCGCACTTAAAAATGTCGAGATGCCTCTTATTTACTCCCGGGACGGCTGGTGGTCTCGACGCAAACGTGCGCACAGTGTCCTCGAACGTGTAGGTTTGTCGGGTCGAGTAAAACACAGGCCAAACCAGCTTTCAGGCGGAGAAAAACAGCGAGTCGCAATCGCCAGGGCGCTTATATGCAATCCGAGCATATTGCTTGCAGACGAGCCAACGGGAAATCTCGACAGCAAAACCAGCGATGGCATTATGGAATTGTTCGACCAGCTTCACAGCCAGGGACAGACAATTATTATAGTCACCCACGAAGAAAATATTGCGCATCATGCCCAGAGGATAATAAGCATGAAAGACGGCCGCATACAAAGCGACCGACAGGCTGACAGGAATCTGGCTGTGAGCGGCAAAATAAAGAACAGCAAAGGGGGAAGCACTGTATGATTTCCATAATTCGCGCACCTCTGGCTTTCATACGTCTTTTTTATCAGAGCGTATATTTGGCGATGGGTCAGATTTGGGTCAACAAAATGCGCTCGACGCTTACGACAATCGGCATCGTAATCGGAGTTGCATCTGTTACGGCTGTAATCGCCGCATTGAGCGGCCTCAAAGCAAAAATTCTTACACAAGTCGAAACATTCGGTACCAACACGATATTCATTTATCCTACCCGTCCCGATACAGGTCCGTTGCGTAACGCTCCATATTGGTCGATTCGTTTGCTTGACGAGCAGTTTGACGGCTTGCTCGAACATTGCCCGTCAGTGGAATGTTTCAGCAGGATAGCTTCCGCCGGCCAGATGACCGCAAGGTATGGTGAAAAATCCGTCGAGGCAGTGACCATTACCGGAATTGAGCCTGCATATCATAAGATTGAGAACAGGCCGGTTATTCTGGGACGAACTTTTTCTGTTATCGACGACATGCAGGCGCGTCAGGTCTGCCTGATTGACCCGAAATTGCGTGACAAGCTTCAGCTCGACCGCGATTGTTATGGGCAGGTCATCCGATTAGGCTATCACGCGTTTGTCGTAGTCGGTGTCATCGAGCGAAGACCCGAGCTGAACTTCGGACAGGGACAGAGAGAAAACTACGAAGTCTTTATACCGTTTAAAACAGTTTTCAAATTAACAGATCCGTGGCTCCAGGCATTCGCCGCGAGTAAGTCACCCGAAGTCCTTGAGGAAGCTCAGGCGGAATTGAAATTCTTCTTCCGAAGAATGCGCGGCATCGGGCCGGGAGAACCGGATAACTTCAGGGTGGAATCGCTCCAGAGCGCGCTGGAGACTTTTAACCAGATAGCCGTCATGGTGACATTGGTAGCAGGGGGAGTAGTGGGAATTTCCTTACTAGTCGGCGGAGTAGGAATCATGAACATTATGCTTGTTTCCGTTTCCGAACGTACAAGGGAGATAGGACTGCGCAAGGCAGTAGGCGCGAAAAAATCCGCGATACTTACACAGTTTTTGATCGAAGCTGTTGTTCTGTGTTTTTTCGGGGGCCTTATCGGAATTGGAATAGGCCAGCTTTTGACTTATGGGATAGCGAATATACCGAAAGCCGAGCTTGATATGGCGTACATTCCCTGGCAGGCGATAGCTATTTCGTTTGGCTTTTCCGGTTCCGTCGGAATATTCTTCGGAATATTCCCAGCAATAAAGGCCGCGAGGCTTGACCCAATTGAGGCTTTGAGACATGAGTAGGAGATTGATCATTAAAATTCTTTGTTATTCATCCATATTGTTTTCAATTTCGGTTTTAATTTTTTTGACAGGCTGCACTAACTGGGAAAAAGGAGAAGCCTATTACCCCGCGCAAATAAAGGCGCGGGATTTGCGGCAGATACAAAATCTCGAATTGCAGAAAAAAGAGACCGAAGAAACGATTATCCCCGAAGCGAACATGCCTCCGCCTGAAAAACTTGAGTTGACTTTAGAGCAGTGCCGCGCAATGGCGCTCGAGAATAATCTCGATTTGAAAATTCAGCTTATAAATCCCGCGATAGCAGCAGAACGCGTCAGCCTGGAAGAAGCCAGGTTTGAAGCCGCATTTAACGCAAGAGTATCTCATACAAAAACAGATAATCCTGATTCTTCCACTATTGATCTCAGTGGTTTTCAGGGTGAAAGTACGAACACTGATCTTGGAGTTAGCGTTCCTCTGAGAACCGGGGGGACAGTGTCATTTGACGTGGTTGATTATCGATCCAAGACAAATTCCCCTTATTCGATATTCAATCCTTCCTATAGCTCAGATTTTTCCGCCTCTATAAGTCAGCCGCTCTTGCGTAACGCAGGTAATAAGGTCAATACATACGCTATTCAGATTGCGCAATATGATTATCAAATTACCAATGCAAGAACAAAACTCGAAGCGACGAGAGTAATAGCTGATGTGGATCGCGGGTACTGGCGCCTCTACGCCGCTCGCAAGGAACTCGAAGTGCGAAAGCAATGGTACGACCATGCCGTAGCTTTATATGAGCAGTCCCAGCGTCTTTACGATGCAGGCCAGGCTGCACAGATTGAAGTCATTCGCGCGCAGGCAGGTGTCGCGCAAAGACTCGAGGCTATCATTACATCGGAAAATAACCTGGTCGAGCGCGAGCGTGACCTCAAAAGAGCGCTGAATAAAGCTGGGCTCGAAATGAATACACCTACTGTGCTTGTCCCTGAGACAGAGCCCAATCCGATACGCTACGAGATTGACCCTAACAAATTGATAGATGTAGCTTTCGACCAGAGAATGGAAATGCTCGAGGTCGAGCTGCAAATCACACAGGATATAATCACCAAAGGTTATTTGGAAAATCAGGCTTTGCCTCTGGTTACATTCGATTATAATTATAACATCAACGGCCTTGGCTCTTCGCGCCGCGACTCTTACGATTTGCTGTTCGATAAGAGATTCGAGGACCATCGTCTTGGTTTAAATTTGCAGGTGCCGCTCGGAAATGGTGTCGCGAAAAGCCAGTTGGCCCAGGCTTTTTACCAGCGAAGGCAAAGACTCGCTACCAAAGAAAGCCGCGAGCTTATGATAGAATACGAAGTACTGAACGCCATCGACCAGCTTGAAGCTAACTGGCAGCGAATATTAGCTGCCAGGCAAAGCTCGATTTTGTACGGACGCCTCTCCGAAGCTGAGGTCCGCCAGTTCGAGCTTGGCTATGTGACATCTACCGACGTGCTCGAGGCGCAGTCGAATTATGCCGATGCACAAAGCGCAGAGATTCTCTCGCTGACGGATTATCAGATATCGCTGGTTGACCTGGCTTACGCGACAGGCACAGTTTTCGGCTCTGCGAAAATCCGTTGGGAGCCGCTTGAACAGCAAGATAATATAAACTGATACAGCAGGGGATCTATTATGTCGGATACGAATAACCAGGCAGAAGAAGTCGTAGAACAGCCGACCGAAAAGCCGGCTAAGGACTGGAAAAAGAGAATCAAGATTATCGTATGGTCTCTTATCGCAATTGCCCTTGTGCTGGCTGTAGTTTTGTTTATTTCGGAGGTAAATGACGAAGGCTGGCTCTCGAACCAGATGGTGGCAGTCTATATCGCGGCGGGATTTATCGCGGCGTGTGTGCTTGGATGGTTCATTCTCAGGAAGACTGTAAGAACAAGGTTGAGGATGGAAAAAATTGTCAGGGATGATCCCGACATAAATGACTGGCTCGTTATTCACAACTGGACGACTAAAGTACTTTACGTCCCCACGATAGTCGCGTCTTTCATAGCCGCCGCACTGATGCAGATTCCCGGCATAAACGAAGCAGCAGTCGGAGGCACATGGTTCGCCATTTTCTTTCTGAACTTCCTTATAGAAGAATACAACATCAGCGTAAAGATATTGGTTATAGCCTTGATAAGCATTGGCTTCTTCCTACTCTGGCTCCATCTGCTTGGCTGGGCCATGGATTTTCTGCGCCTTTTCAGAAAGGTAGCAATATCCATGAATTCTACTGTGCTTCTTCTCGCAGGAATATTAGGACTAATGACAATCTTAATTTCATGGATCAGGGGATTGTTTTATTACATCTCAATAACGCCAAACTACATGAACCTCCAGGATGGCCCGACCGAATCGGGAGAGCAGATTGGCAGAGAAGACTACAACACGAAAATCGACACAAGTGACTTTCTCGAACGCCTGATGGGATTCGGAAGAATAATAATCACATTCAAGGACAAAAAAAGAGAACCTATCAGTGTCCTCGTCTGGAGAATTCAGAAAAAAGCCGAAAGACTCGAAGGAGTAAGAGCAAAATTCTCAATAGACATGATAAACCCAGGCCCAAATTCATCTTTCCAGGGAAGGTAAAAGCAGACGTATCACGTATATCCCGCCCCTGCATATATGATCGATTACAACTTCAAACAACAAAGTCCAAAGCCTGACCACTTTTCTCCACCTGAGAAAAACAGATATTTTTAACTGGTCTTGTATTACAGCCTTGAGTGTGTTATTGTATTAGCCCAGTTGAACATTTAAGGACGGGTGTTTGATATTGGTTTATTATTCAGTGCTGACAAAATACCTGTAACAGGCTGTAGGTAAATCATGTATAAATCTGGTTCCTAAAAAGCGTTCTAAGCAGAAAGGAACTCTATTATGTGTGCACGATTTTTTAATATCATTCTTGTTCTTTGTTTGTTTGCCGGATTTGTCCTGGGTGCAGAAGAGCCTGCGGATACTAATTCGCCTCAGGGAAAGCTTGTGCCTCGCCCGCTCTACAGGGATCCGCCATTCGATGCACCGACAGATCCTGTACTTTGTTTCAACGCTGAACAAAACAAATGGTTCATGTATTATACCGCACGGCGAGCGACTGCTGAGAATGCTCCGGGTGTGCAGTGGATACACGGCTCGAATATAGGAATGGCCGAATCTTCCGATGGCGGCGCAACCTGGACTTATCGCGGCACCGCTGATATCAACTACGGCAAGGATAAACATCCGGACGACTATACTTATTGGGCACCAGAGGTAATCTGGCATGATGGTCTTTACCATATGTATCTCAGTTATGTACCCGGAATTTTTAATGAAGCAGTCGGCAATGAGCCAGTAATGCCCTTTCCAGTTTATCACCTTTGGCCCCTCGATCTCAAGTCTGAGCGAGTGATTGACGCATGCGTTATTCAACTGCCCGACAATACATGGCGTATGTGGTACAAAGACGAACAGCGGCCGATGGCTCTCTGCTACGCTGACAGCAACGACCTGAACACCTGGCAGGTGAAGGGCAACGCCGTTACCGACTACAACGGAGAGGGTCCAAAGGTGATAAACTGGAAAGGGCCTTACTGGCTCATTGCCGACTGCTGGGGCAACGGAATGCGCGTGTGGAGTTCCAATGACTGCAAAAACTGGAAACTGCAGGAAGAGCCGCTGTTTGGCTCGCATGGTGACGTCGTTATCAGCGGCGGCCGTGCCTGGTGGTTCTATTTTGGCGGACCGCGCCAACCCGGTGCGCGACGGGGTGGTCGCTCTACGGCCGTCAACGTTGTCGAACTTTCCGTAACCGATGGAAAGCTAATCGCCACCGATCCCGCGCAGCCAACTTATATTGATCTGAAACCTGTTCGAGAGCCGGAAAAATAGAGTGAGCTAAAATATATGAAACCAGGGATAGTCAATATAATGAAGAACATTGCTTTCTGCACCAGTATATTTCACCTTGGAGAATTCAATTCTATTTTTTGGGCGGTGACATAGATGTTGTGTGGTGTCAATGCTGTGAGGCGAAGGATGCCCGGGGTGGTTATTGAGCCTTCCCATGTTTGGTCTGGCGATAGTTCGGCAACTTTGTTGAAGCCAAATGTGTCGTTTGCTAATTGTAGATTTTTCTGTGCCGAGTCTTTTTCGAGAGGTAACTGAATCGGCGGCATAGTCTGCCCGTCGGGACGAATTTCTACGTAGAGTTTTAAAGCGTCTTTTGGTTTTTCTGCCTGCCAATGCCAGTTATCGCCTTTGGATTCTACCTTGCATTCGAGCGGCTGCGGCATATGGAGCAGAGTCGCCGGGTCGCCAAGCAAAGCATACATGAGGATATGGTCGCGGCGAAGCTTGTCGGCGTCTAATTTTGCTTCGAGCTTGCCTTCTATATTCAGGAGCAACGCTTCGATTATGATGTCACGAGCCTTCATCGCTTCTTTCTGGGCGTCTAACCAGAATGTTCCTAAGCGATTTTCAGTCGGAGTTGTATTTCCGGGCTTGCGCAGAAGGCACAAGCCTGTAAAGTAATTTGTCATTGGATGCGATACTGTTGTAGCGCCGATAGTCGCCACGGGACCGGCAGGCAGAAACAAGAGCGATTCCGCAAGGCAGTATCGCGAAGCTGTAAAGTTGCCACAGTGACACGAAATAATGGTGGCAGGTGGAGCAGGATCACCTTCGTTCAGAAGTTCGGCAATTTGTTCTGCTCTATAGATTATGCTTTTTCCATTGAATTGCATCCCGAAGAAGTGGTCGATTGAGCCATGTCCCATGAAAACGGCCATCAAGCCTCCTGCTTTGAGCTGACTGGTGAAAGTTTGCGGCTGCTCCTCAGGCCAGCCGCACAAAGGGTGCGTTGGATTGGCAGAGAGTATCCATGGCCTCAACCACATGGCCGCTTGCGTTTTGATTGTATCAAGAAGAAACTGGGTCGTCATGCTGTCGAGTATAGGCTGATAATTAGCAGAACCCGTATAAATGGGCAGACGCAGGTCGTCAAGCGACGGAGGCTTGTTTTCAAAGGCCAGAATCTTTTTGATGAGCAATTGGAGTTGTTCCTTTGTCCTGACAGGCAAACGGCCTACAGGAATATCGGGAACCGTGTCGCCGTCTAAGTCACCCCAAAGCGCATCCGACGGGAAGTCTTTTGCCTGGCTCTCCTGCCACCTGTAAGCCGGGCAGGTTTTGAAGGGAACATACCATTGCTCTTTTTCCATGTTACGCTGACAATCGCCGACGAGCAGAAGATACGCTGGTTTTTGTGATAAAGAACTTATCGCTTCGGAAACAGGCTTCGTGGAGATAACAGTCTCGAATCCTTCACTCTGACGTTTTTCCTCCAGCGGCTTGAGCGACTCGGCAAACATTGGTCTTGTCACGACTAACCAGACAGGTTTTTGGCCTGAATTCTCCCGAGCATAGCAGGCAAAAAAATTGAACACAAAAAGAAACAGAAGAATTAAAGCCGATAGAGAGCAAGGAAAAGATTTTTTTGTATTTAGTATCATAAAGAAGCTCCTACAGAATTTGTTCTTAATAAAGATATTATTCCCTTTCAGAAGCAAGATATCTGATTCTGGAGATTTTATTCTCATGTTAAAGTGCCTTTGTAGCCGATTTCTCTCCTGTAATTTCGAAAAGGAAAAGCGTAATTATCATATTCGTTTTCATTTCCATATATTAAACACCAAAGAGCAGAGCCTGTCATTATTTAATCTGATTTATATTGTGTTTCTGAGTATACAGAAGATAAAAGCACAAGTCTGTTGCAAAAATTCTGCATCCTACCCATGCAAGCCCACGATAAGCGCAAAAAACGCCAAAATCCAAAGCCTAACCCGATCCTCGGATTCTCCCCCGATTTTTTGGAGCTTGACTAAAAAATACTGAAAATTCGGAAAGTTTGAGGAAATTATAATTGATACAAAAAATATTTCGGCGCATGCTATATATATTATCTGATGAAAAATAATTGGATTGCAAGAGAAGGAGAATTCTTATGACACAAAAAAAGAAAGAAAAAGTGATACGTCATATGGGTATGACCATGACTGCTGAAGAACACGAACAATGGCACAAAGAACACAACAAAATAACGCGGGAAGAGCATGAAAAGCTTATGAAAAAAATAGGCATAAGCCCTGACGAAGACAAGAAATGGCACAAGGAACGAAGAGGTAAAGAACCTCATGATTCGGATACCAGGCCTTTGAACCCGTTTGCGATTGGCGGAGGTTTTTTAGCCTATTGTGTCAAACAAGGATGGTTGACCCAGGAGGGCAAGGGGCCCAAGACCAAATACTATGCCACGGAAAAAGGCAGACTTAAACTGGCCAAATTTGATATTAAAATATAGCAGTAATAAAAGTAATATTGACTATGAGAATCCTCTTCCTGAAACATGAAAAATGGATTTTTTATTATTTTGGAGTTTAACCTGATTTTTCAGTCTTCGGGACAGGATAAGATGTAATCGAGGCAGTCGGATAATTTTGCGATTGCTACCGCGATTGTGCTGTCAGCCGCTCCGTAGTACAGGTATATTTCGTCGGTTTCTTTATAAACTACTGCGCCTGTGGGAAATACTACGTCACCCACGTCGCCGATACGCTCGTACGTTGCGCTCGGTCCGAGAATCCATTCGGGGCTTCTTCGTAACACTTTCCATGGCGATGTTAAATCGAGAAGCGCAAGACCTACCCTGTAAATAGCTCCGGCTGTGGTGTTTCTGACTCCATGATAGAATACGAGCCAGCCTTCTTCCGTCTCGATAGGCTGACAAGCCAGTCCGACACGGTGACAATCCCAGTATGCGTGGCGTGTCATAATAAGCGGCCTGTGGTTTCCCCAGTGTGTCAGGTCGGGCGAAAAGCTGATCCACATGTGCGCTTCCCCGCGAACGATAGGGCGATGAATCAGTGCGAAGCGCCCGTTGAACCTTCGCGGGAACAGGCACGCGTCCTTGTCTTCCGGAGGCAGAAGGGCGCCCAGGCGCGCGAAGGTGTGAAAGTTTTTCGTAATAGCCAGAGAGACGACGGGACCGCCTTCGCTGAAGGATACGTATGTCACTGCGAACTGCTTCTGCTCTTCGAGCCATACAATACGAGGGTCTTCGAGACCCCATCGTTCCTCTCTCGAATTCTGGTCTGCCTTGAGCGTCGGCTCGGGATCAATTTCCCAGTCTGTGAGTCCGTCGGCGCTTCTGGCGACTGTCAAATGCGAGAAGCCGCGCATGTCCTCGACGCGAACCAGAAGGAGCGTTTCACTGTTTAACTTAGCCGCCGCGGGATTGAAAACCGCGTTGGTCGGGTATGGCCACCGGTCAGGAGTCAATATCGGATTGCGCTCGTATCGATTGAAAAGATCGTGTGCTTTTTGTTCACGGCGCTTTTACCAACTGTGTTTCATAAAGGTTCTGATACAGGTGGCATGTTCTAATGAGCTCATCATGCTGTCCCTGCGCTAAGATGCGCCCGTGATTCATAACTACAATGACATCCGCGGAAATAACTGTGCTGAACCTGTGGGCGATAATAATGCTCGTCCTGTTGTTCATTACTTCCTCGATTGCCTTATGGATTTTAGCTTCGCTTTCCGCGTCGACCTGGCTTGTAGCTTCGTCGAAAATCAGGATTGACGGATTTTTCAGTATAGCTCTTGCAATGATAATTCTCTGGAGCTGTCCGCCGCTGAGACCCGAGCCTTCTTCGCCTATTACAGTGTCGTAGCCTTTGGCAAGAGGCTCGATAAACTCGTGCGCGAACGAGCGTTTGGCAGCTTCTATTATTTCCTCACGCGTGGCGCCGGGTTTTCCGTAAGCGATGTTGGCAGCGATAGTGTCGTTGAATGTCACCACGTTTTGAGTGACCATGCCGATCTGGTTGCGCAGGCTGAAAAGCGTTACGTCGCGAATGTCCTGGCCGTCTATCAGAATCTGTCCCGAATCGGGATCGTAGAATCTCGGTATCAGGTTCGCAAGGGTAGTTTTGCCTGAGCCGTTCGGACCGACGAGCGCTACATTGTGACCGGCCGCGATTGTCAGATTTATATGTTTGAGAGCCTGTACCGGGGAGTTAGGGTATGAAAAAACAATGTCGTGAAATTCAATTCTGTTCTTGAGGACAGGCAGAGTCAGTGCTTCTGGTTTTTCGTGCTCGATAGGCGAATCTATTACAGCGAAAACTCTTTCCGCTGCCGCATTCGCTTCCTGTAATTTATTCCAGACGTCGCTTGTTTTGCGTGCTGACTCAGCGGCTGCGCCGAGCAGAATCAGCAGGCCGAAGAATTCTTCGGGACTGTCCATCTTTCCGTAATTTACCCAGTACGCGCCGGCGATTATCGCGGCTGAACCTGCCATCATTCCCAGGACTTCCATTACAGGCGTCGTAGCGGCGTCAATCTTGGACATCTTCAAAGCTTGTTTGAGGAATCGCGCATTGATGTTCTTGAACATTTCATTCTCGTAGTCGTGACGATTGTAAACCTTCACTACCCTGAGGCCCGCCATTGCTTCCTGGAGTTTCGCGAGCATTTGCGAGCCTGCTATAAGCGATTTTTTTGTGGCCCGTTTCATCTTCTTGCCGAAAACAACGACAATCCACAGAACGAACGGCGCGCCGAACATGAAAATCAAAGTCAGCTGCCAGTCGAGCCAAAAGGCCCATCCAAGCATGAACATTGTGTTAAGAGGCTCCCGCAACGCCTTTCCGAGCATAATCTTTATCGCTCTTCCCATCGCGTCACTGTCGCGTATAATTCTGCTGACAGTATCGCTCGGACGCTCAGTGGCAAAATAGGCCGCAGGCATCTTAAGCGCATGGGAGAAAGTATCCTCTCGCAAATGGTTGATGGATTTTTGTACGATTTTTTGTGAGACATATTCCTGTAAAAACTTTGCTATACATCGAAATATGGTAATTATGCACAGGCCGATGATAAAGATGACGACCGCTTTCGTTTTATTCTCCGGCGTAGGTGCTCTCGGCAGCAGGCTCAGAATTTTTTCAATGGACCCGGCATAAAAAGGCTTCTTCCCTGAATTTAATGTTTTGGTAGTTACATTATCGCTGTTTTCGGGTCTTACTGTAAGAGCAAGATTTGTATTGGGACCAGCTTTTGCAAGAACCTCGAGCAGTTTTGCCCGGGAAATATTATTTACATCACCGTCCGACTGCATTCCGTTGATGTCAAGTATCTTATCAAACATGCCCAGGTCTGCTTTTTGCGCAAGACTATCATTTTCGACGCTTGTAATAGTCAGATAGTCAGAAGGCTCATCGGGCCCGGGTACAGAAAAAACCATTCCAAATCGCTTGCTGCTGATTTTTCTCTCGACCCAGCCGTGAATGCCTTCGTTACCCATCATCAGTTTCAGCAGAGGGATAATCGAAACGAAACTCATAGAGAGAAATACCGCGATAATTACAGCGCTGAAAACCACCAGGACGATATCGGGCCATTGAGGCCATACATATTTAAATATGCGTCTAAATTCAGTCATTCCCTATTCACCTTCTTATCTACCTTCAAATTCAGATACGGAACCTGAAGGGATACGAAATGATTGTAGATACGCTGATTCTCGGGGACTTTGAAACGAATTGCTACTGCCTTCGCGCAAGCGAGAACTCGCACGATTGCGTGATAATCGATACGGGACTGGACGAGACGGAATTGCTTAATTTCCTCGATGAAAAGCAGCTGAATCCGGTCGCGCTGGTCCTCACTCACGGCCATATAGACCACATCGCGGGCGTAAATGTTCTGCGAAAAGAATTTCCCGACATAAAAGTTTATGTCCACAAGCTCGACGCGGAACTGCTTGCGGACCCGATGAGCAATTTATCATTTATGTCGGGAGAGAGATTCACGACCCGGCCCGCGGATTTTAGAGTCGAAGAACCAGACATAATCGAGCAGGCCGGCATCAGGCTGCAAGTCCTTGACACTCCAGGTCATACTCCCGGAGGCATAAGCCTGTACTGCCCCGAGGACAGCGTCGTCTTCTCGGGAGATGCACTTTTCGCCGACTCGATAGGCAGAACCGACTTCCCGGGCGGAAGCATGGCCAAACTGACACAAAGCATAAAGGAAAAGCTCCTCACCTTACCCGAAGAAACAAAGGTCCTCCCCGGCCACGGCCCATCAACAACAATCACCAGAGAAAAAATTTACAACCAGTACCTGATGTGATTTTATTAACAGTCACGTATCATCCTGTGCCGCAAGGTTAAGGATTCTTCTTATTCTTTTTTGGCGAATGCATCTAAGTTGAAGATGAAAAAATCGGCGCTTCCCTGTGGCGGCGTGGTTCCGCCTTTCATGGTGACAGTATCGTCTGCTAAAACAACTGTGATTGAAACGGTGGATTCCGGCTCGGAGGTTTTGCCGGTAAAAACAATTGCAGTATTATTATTTATAACGCCTTTAAGTTTTGTCATGTTAAAAAGCTCGTTCAGATTCTGTGTGGGCAAAAAGCCTGTTGATTCTGTCATGTTCGCGTCTACACGCTCGAAAGACGCTGTATTCGCATCGTAATTTACTGACAACTGAAAACTCCCTTCAATTGGATAGGTTTCATGCACGCCCGCCAATCCGCCTGTCTGCGTTACGCTGCTCTGTTCCGTGACAAATTTGTAAGTGCTCACCATGCTCGTGTCATGCTGTTTTGAACAGGAGGACAGTGCAAAAGTCAGAATCGCTGCAATCGAGAGCTTTATGATTTTTGAATCGCTTTTTTCTTTTGCACCATGCATATTTGTGTTCTGCCAATAACTTTACTCAAACTGACCGATTCTCACTGTCATACCTGCGCAGGCAGGTATCCATTTGGGTATCGCTGCTATGGATTCCTGCCTGCGCAGGAATGACAAGTCATGTTTAAGTTGTTACGTATTCAATAGTTATATAAAAAACAATCAAAAAATCGGTCAGTTTAAGAACTTTAATACAATACTCATGCCTCGGACATTCTTCCATTTTAAGAGACTCAAAGACTTCGCACAAATGAATTATTATGATTCGTGAAGAGTTTGCGGTGAGATTAGGGAAGACCCGGGCCGGGACGACCAAATAAAGAACGCGCAGGTGGTGTACGTCAGGATAGAGTATGCCTGCGGGTTTGCCTGCAGCGCATACCTGTGGCCTTCAATTTACCTTGCCGGCTTTAATTTGGCTGTGTGATAGATTCTCTACAGAGCTGCGTTTTCAACAGAATCGTCTGATTGAAAATCGCCGGTAGTTGTATCGAATCTCCAGCCGTGAGTATTGACACCGGCAGCGTCCCCGTCTATCCGGACGGTCTGTTTTCCGTTCACGGGATTGGTCGGCATTGAATCCAGGTAAGGACCAAATTCAGTTCCCCTGTCGCCTTTAACATTCGTTGTCTTAGTCATTCTGCGCACGAATTGCGCGGGTGATTCGCCCTTGGAGGCTGGGAGATCACCCTTGTGATGAAACTTGTACAATTCTATCTGTGCGCGTACTTTCTGAAGATTGTTGCTAAGAGCTGCAGGTCGGTTCTTCTGCCTGGTAAAAGAAAGCTTCGGGACGAACATGACTGCCAGAATGCCGAATATCATTACGACAACCATGGCCTCAACAACTGTGAATCCATTTTTTCGCATAATTTTTCAACCGCCTGAAATATTTGAAATCATGACTCTTAAATGGGTTCGGGATTACATCAAATATGTCGATTTCTTTTCTATATAAAATATCGAATATAAAATTCCCGTGTCAAGTACCGTATTTGCTCAAATTAATTCTCATAATCCTGCAAAGTCTCAAAAAAACATCCCTGGCTCGCTTGAAATACTTAAATCCGGGATACCCGAGATTTAGATTTTAGTTTTGTATTGTAGAATGATGTTTCAATATCTCCGGCCATGTGTTATAATTGCCTCTTTGGTATGAAGAGGTTATATCTATGATGAACTGGACACTTATTTTCGGGAGATAATCAATGAAGGACAAAAATTTCTCTATCGCACGCCGCAATTTTCTCAAAACCACAGGTTTCATGGCAGCGGCAACGTCATTGCCCACATGGTTGGTAGAGCAATGCGCAGCACGGAATGCACAGGCAGTTGAGAGCTCGCCGAATAGCAGGATTCAACTGGGCCTTATCGGCTGCGGCGGACAGGGCCGCGGCGACGCGAGAAATGCCCGGAGCCTGGGCGCGCAAATCGTAGCTGTATGCGATGTTGACGACAGACACATTGCAGACGCACAAAGGGACTTCCCGGGCGCCGAAGGTTATTCCGATTTCCGCAAGCTCCTCGAGCGCAAGGACATCGACGCCGTAATCTGCGGCACAGTCGACCACTGGCACACGCTCGTTTCCATCGCCGCGATGAAAGCCGGCAAAGACATCTACTGCGAGAAACCGCTTACACTCGCGATCGCCGAAGGAAAGCATATTATCGAAGTTCAGAAGCAGACCAATCGAATTCTCCAGACGGGAACTCAGCAGCGAAGTAGCCTCTTTTTCAGGCTGGCCTGCGAATGCGTCCGCAACGGGCGAATCGGTAAACTCCAGCGAGCAGAAGTCTGGCTGCCGGCGGGACTGCGAGAGGGACCATTTAAGACGTCACCCGTGCCGCAGGGATTCAATTACGAATTCTGGCAGGGACAAACGCCAAAAGTGGATTACGTCAAAGAACGGACGCACTTCAGCTTCCGCTATTGGTGGGACTATTCCGGAGGGACAATGACCGACTGGGGTGCACACCACAACGACATCGTACTTTGGGCGCTGGACATGGACGACTCGGGACCTGTCACTATCGAGGGCAAACAACTGGTTGATATGATTCCCGGAGGCTACACAGCCGCG
>JARRRJ010000075.1:0-9774 GCA_037380865.1 Sedimentisphaerales bacterium | reverse complement strand
GCAAAAGCAAAAAGAGCAAAGCGTATAGACGGCGTAACAATGTTCGTAAACCAGGCAATGGCACAATTCAAACTCTTCACAGGAAACGACGCAAACCCAAAACTTATGCGAAAAACCGTAATTGAATCATTGGGAAAAGAGCAGCAATGAAAATGATACTATAAAACAAAAACAAGCGTCCTTTGTTTTTATGTAATTCAATATGTATTGGCGATAGATTTTGCGAGATTCAGGACCCTGGATTCAATAGTTAGAGCCCAGAAGGTCTTCAACCTTAGAGATTATATCATTGTGTCTCAGCCTTTTCATTGCTCCACGGCTATCTATCCGGTAAGCCAAAACGATCAGGATGCAATCGACTGGTGCGTCCGCGATGTCAAGAGTGCGGCTGGTCTTAAGATGGTCTTCGCGATGTGCTTGTAAGAAACAAAGCCCTTTTCGATATCCTGATACATAATAATCCGAAATATCTTGGGAAACATGAAATCGTAACATATAAAACATAAAGCAATATCTTTAACTGAAATCGCTGCTGCGAAACATTCAATTTTGTCATTGAAAGCCTATCTTTTTTCAATAAAATACCTGAAGGTATCATGGCAACAAAACATAATCTGAAATTTCATAATGTAACATTTATATACGAATCTTCTTCGGAAGCATTGTTTCGGAATATATCTTTGCAGGTAAACTCCGGCTGGACGGGAATTGTCGGAGCCAACGGAGTTGGCAAGACAACGTTATTAAAGCTTGCGACTGGTTTGTTAGAGCCAAACAAAGGCTCTATAAGCATTTGCAGGAATTCGGTGTATTGTCCCCAGCGTACAGATGATATTCCCGAAGGACTCGGTGAGTTTGTCCATACAAATACAAAATCCGCGCATGTCATAAAGAATCAGTTGGGAGTATGTGAAGACTGGACAGGTCGATGGACGACATTGTCTCACGGAGAGCGGAAACGAGCACAAATAGCCGTAGCACTTTGGCTCGAACCTGATGTCTTTGCTATCGATGAGCCGACCAATCATATCGACTTTCAGGCATGCCGGATTGTTACACAGGCGCTTCGCTCTTACGAGGGAATCGGGCTGATAGTAAGTCATAATCGAGAGCTTCTCGATTTACTCTGCAAACAATGCGTATTCATCGAGCCTCCAGATATAATTTCCCGTCCCGGCGGAGTAACACATGGTATGGAAGCCGCCAACGAAGAGCGGCAGGCTCTCGAAAAAAAGCATGCAGAGAAAAAACAGGCATATAAGAAGTTACACAGGGAAGTTGTAAAACGGGGAGAGCTTGCGAAACAGGCAAGCAAAATGCGTTCGAAGCGCGGACTGGCAAGAAGAGACAGTGACAGTCGGGAGAAGTTAAACCGTGTGAGGGTAAGCGGCAAGGACGGCGTCGGAGGAAAACTTCGCGGGCAATTAAGAGGCCGTCTCAAACAAGCTCAGGAAAACATGAATCAAATAAATGTCAAGAAACAATACAAGTTAGGCATTTGGCTGCCCGGTTCTGTATCCAAACGAAATTTCATCCTTCAGTTGTCGGAAGGCTCATTGTCACTGGGAGGGCAAAAGCTTCTTCATTATCCTGAACTATATATCAGTTCCACTGATCGTATTGCTCTTACAGGACCTAACGGCTCCGGTAAGAGCACACTCATTAAGCACGTTGTCAGTTTGCTGAATGTGGAACAGGAGCATATTATCTACGTACCGCAGGAAATTGATCTTTCCTGTTCTCAGGACATCCTGGCTCAGGCGCGCGCATTACCTGATAACAAACTTGGCCATTTGATGACAATTGTAAGTCGGCTTGGTTCAAGACCAAAGCGACTTTTAGACAGCAGCGAACCGAGTCCGGGCGAAACGCGGAAACTGCTCCTGGCTTTAGGTATGACCAGCGCGCCGCATATTATCATTATGGATGAGCCTACAAACCATATGGACCTTCCATCTGTTGAGTGCCTTGAGCAGGCGCTTGCAGATTGTCCGTGCAGTTTGGTCTTAATCAGTCACGATGAATATTTTCTGAGGAAGCTTACGAGTAAAAGATGGAACATCGCACCGGATACAAGTTCTGATGAACGATTTTTTCTGAGTATTTCATAGAGTATTTCATTCACTCAGATACATAAACGTCGACATAGCGGTTTCCTCCTGTCTGCCGCCATTGGTCTAAAGCGGCACGGCCCTCTCCAAGGTAAATATCAATATGCCTGCCTTTTATATTGCCTCCTGTATCTTCTGCTTTGAAGGTTGCTGTTGTATTGCCGTAAGGAGTTGTTGCTCCATCTTTGAAGGACAATGTGCAGGATTGGCCGGGATTTATCAGCGATGGATCAGCTGCTATTGAATGCCATGGTCTCAGAACTTGTCCTGTGGAGCCGCAAATTTGCGAGGAGCGGGAGAAATTTGCTTTCTCAGGATGAGAAAGTGCCAGGTTTCCAAAGCCTGTAAAATCGGTGATGCCCATTCGCGCGTATCGCTTGCGTAACGTTTTGGGATTTTCGATCCACTGGCCATTGAGGTTCTTTCCCGCATCGGGACCTGTGATTCGAACAAAACAACCACCGTCTCCGACATATTTGATGTAGTCCCCTTCCGCCCCAATCCTGCCTGTCCCCTGCATTGCAATACCGTAGCCGCCGAATAAAAACGAGGCTTTCAGATTATATTTATTTTTAGAGATTATTGTGGAAATTGTCTGGGAACCATCCATTTCAGAATCATAAATACAATAGTAACCGGTCGCATAGACACCAGAAACAACTACTGAATCGTCCGATAATATCTTTTCCGCGTCATCTGCGCTTGGTTTAAAAAGGGTATCGACGGAAGAGTTTTCAAACCTCTCCCTCGCAATAGTTCTATCCTGAAGGTAGAATGAGCTTATACCGATTATTAAGGAAAATGAAAGAACAAACGTGATGTTTTTTGTAACTTTCATATCAATATCGTACACAAACCATTGCTGGTGAGGCATTAGGCATTTTGCGGGAGTTTGCTTCGAAATTGCTCTATTAGTCTAGGACCTGCAAAATATTGCAAAAATATGGCTGATACTGTATTCTTACGTAAAAGGTGTCATGTTATGATTCAAAACGAAAGAGTTAAGATTCTGAACGATGAAAAGGTCAGTGACGGCAAATATGTTCTGTACTGGATGCAGGCCGCCCAGCGCAGCGAATACAATCACGCACTGGAATATGCAATCCACAAAGCAAACGAGCTTAACTTGCCTGTCCTCGTTTTTTTCGGTATCACAGGGAATTTTCCCGAAGCTAATCTGCGGCACTATTACTTCATGCTTGAAGGATTAAAGAAAGTTCGTGACACGCTGAAAGCTGAAGGGATTCAGATAGTTTTCCGGCTGCAGTCTCCCGATGCAGGAGCCATAGAATTGGCGAGAGATGCCGCTCTGGTAATAGTTGACGCCGGTCAATTACGGATTCAAAGAAAATGGAGAGCGGCGGCCGCCAAAAAAATAGCATGTCCACTTTTTGAAGTTGAGACAAATTTGATAGTTCCCGTCGAGGAAGCTTCGGATAAGGAGAACTTTTCAGCGGGAACTTTTCGACCCAGAATCACAAAGCAGCTCGATAAATACCTTTTACCTTTGAAACGTACGAAGCCAAAAAAAGATTCGCTTGGCCTGAAGGTTAAGAGCGTGGAAATAAAGGAAATTAAGAAAATCATATCAAAACTCAATATCGATAAACGCGTGAATAAAGTTGATTCTTTTCGAGGCGGAACTGACGAAGCGAAGCTGCGTTTGCGTGAGTTCATCAAAAACAAATTGGATAAGTTTAATCTCCTGCGAAATGATCCGTGCGAAGACTGTGTTTCCAATATGAGTCCATATCTGCATTTCGGCCAGATTTCACCTTTGTTTATAGCTCTCGAAATCCTAAAAACAAACAGTCCTGGAAAAGACGCCTTTCTTGAGGAGCTTATCGTACGCAGAGAACTCAGTCACAATTTCGTTTATTATAACGATAAATACGATACCTTCGAATGCCTGCCGGAATGGGCGCGAAAGACTCTTGATTTGCATAGTAAAGATAAAAGAGAGTACGTATATTCCAAAGAAGAATTCGAGAATTCCAAAACGCATGACCCATACTGGAACGCGGCTCAGAAGGAGATGGTCATAACTGGGAAAATGCATGGTTACATGCGAATGTACTGGGGAAAGAAGATTCTCGAATGGACTGAGAATCCGCAATCAGGATTCGAAATCGCGCTGGCGCTTAATAATAAATACGAGCTTGACGGCAGAGACGCTAATGGTTTCGCAGGCGTCGCATGGTGCTTCGGAAAGCATGACAGAGCATGGCAGGAAAGGCCTGTTTTTGGTAAAATTCGCTATATGAATTCCGCGGGATTGAAGAGAAAATTCGATCCGGATGCGTATGTAGAAAAAATTCGGGCTTTGGAAAATGCAGCGGTGACATTATGAAAGTGGTAATAACCGGGGCAACGGGATTCATAGGCAGCGCCTTGTGCGAAGACTTGTGCAGGGACTACGAAATAATTGCATTGTCGCGCGATGTTCGAAGAGCGGCTTCGAAGATAGGCGACTGTGCGAAAATCCTCGAATGGGACGGCAGAACAACAGGCACATGGGTAGGTCAGGCTGACGGCGCATTCGCGATTATCAATCTGGCAGGCGAGAGTCTTGCACACGGAAGATGGACACAGTCCAAAAAGGCGGGCATTCTGCACAGCAGGCTCGACTCGACAAGGGCAATAATCGCCGCGATAAAGCAAGTCGACAAGAAGCCGAAAACTGTAATTCAGGCTTGAGCAATCGGTTATACGGTTCCCGCGGCGAAGAGGAATTGAAAGAAACTTCCTCTCAGGGAAAAGGATTTCTTGCTGACGTATGTCAAAAGGTCGAATTATGTACAGAGCCTATTGACGAGCTTGGAGTCAGACGAGTTATAATTAGAACAGGAGTTGTTTTAGGCAAAGAAGACGGAGCTCTGCCGCAAATTGCAAAACCTTTCAAGTATTTCGTCGGAGGTCATCCAGGTTCGGGCAAGCAATGGTTCTCGTGGATTTCGCTCGAAGATGAAGTTGCGGCCATAAGATTCCTGATGAAAAACCAGGAACCGAAAGGCGTTTTCAATCTTACGTCTCCGGAGCCTGTGACAATGAAAGATTTCTGCAGGAAACTCGGCAAAGCATTGAAACGCCCTTCCTGGACGTATGTGCCAAAATTTGTCCTGCGCATGGCTTTTGGAGAGATGGCAGACGAAATGCTTTTAGCCAGCCAGAAAGTGCTTCCGAAGAAATTACTCGATGCAGGTTTTCAATTCAAATATCCACAAGCAAGTAACGCGTTAAAGGCCATTCTTGGCTAAGGAGATGAAAATGAGTTTAAGTGAATATTTCGAGACTACAGAAGGAACAGGAATTCTCGCTACGAGTGATTCCGAAGGTAACGTGGATTTGGCAATATACTCCAGGCCTTATGTAATCGATGAAAACAAAATCGCCTTCAGTATGCTTGAGCGAACAAGTTACGCAAATATTCAATCCAATCCGAAGGCTGCGTACATGTTTATAGAAGAAGGTCGCGGCTACAACGGCAAAAGGCTATATTTGAAAATGACCGGCGAAGAGATGGATCAAAAACTTGTCGAAGAAATCAAATCTCAAAGGCCCAGGAAACACGAGAGCAAAACCGATTCTGCCAGACATTTCGTTTATTTCTCTGTAGAAAATGTCAGGCCTGTCACCGGTTCATGACGAAATCGCTATAAGACACAGACATAAATTCGGGAGTTCCGATATGTATATTATACCTGCAATAGACTTGATAGAAGGTCACTGTGTAAGACTTATACAGGGACAATACGATAAAAAAATCAACTACGAAAGCGATCCTGTAAAACAGGCTCAAGATTTCATCAATGAAGGCGCTCAATGGCTTCACATAGTTGATCTCGAAGGCGCCAAAGCAGGCAAACCTGTAAATACCAAAGCGATTTCATCGATAGCTACGATAGGTAAATTAAAAATCGAAGTCGGAGGCGGCCTGCGAACGGAAGATTCAATAAAACACTTGCTTGATATCGGAGTCACAAGAGCAATAATCGGCACGAAGGCAATAACCGATTTCGCCTGGTTAAGCAAAATGGCTGAGAAATTCCCGGGCCGAATAGTTCTCGGTCTCGACGCACGCGGATCGAAAGTCGCAACAGAAGGCTGGCTTGAGGATTCGTCGGAATCTTTGTTGGAATTCGCCAAAAAAGCGGCGACATTGCCTCTTGCTGCTATCATTTATACTGACATCACGAAAGACGGCATGATGGCCGGCCCGAATCTCGAAAGAACAAAGGCTCTTGTCGAAGCAGTCGAGATCCCCGTCATTGCTTCAGGCGGTGTTACAACTGTCGAGGACATCAAAAAGACGGTTCAAACAGGCGCAGCTGCCGCGATTGTCGGAAGAAGCCTCTTCGAAGGCACGCTAAAACTCTCCGATGCCATCAAAGCTGCGGAAGCATAATTCAACAATCCATAAAGTCGAGTAAATTGCTCAATCTATCGATCGGCGTTTCCATTCCAGTCAGTATTAAAGGCTCTATGTGTGGTAATTACATCCACGCCAGAGAATTCTGCCAAATCGAGTAAATTGCTCAGTTACCATTGCATACTTATTTACGTAGCAATAACAGGAGTAAAGGGTGAAGAAAGCTGTGAATTATAAAAAAGTTAATAGAAAAACGGTTTTTTTCAGGAGGATTTATCATGAACCGCAGAGAAATATACAATGAAATGGAAGAAACACTTGGTCTTGTGCCGAGCTTTTTCAAGCGAATACCAGACTCAAGCCTTGAGGAGGAATGGGAGCTTTTCAAGAGGATAGAGTTTGATGAGAGTCCAATTCCGAATAAATATAGGGAGCTGATAGGCCTGGCAATTTCCGGCGTTACAAAATGCCGAGCAGCAAGGCTGTTTGGCGCAACCGAGGAGGAAATTGAAAATGCTGCGCATTATGCCAAATGGATGACCGGATGGAGCACATATGTGAACACCTTAGATATAGATCTTGAGCAATTCAAGGATGAAGTTACAAAGATCTGTGAACATGTGCGTTCGGCCCAGCCTGTAATGAAATAGTCCAGCACATCGAGACTAAAATTGAGAAACTGCCCGTAGGAGTCATGGGCAGTTTTTTTATTCTGCGGCCGATTTTCCTGCCATTTCCCTCGAATATTTAGAAATAATTTGACATATCGGGTCATGCTCAATACAATAGAATTGTATTGTCATTAGGGGACAATCGTGTTATTTGCATGGAGTCGGGCCGGCTCCGGAGTTGGATGAGCCGAAATGATGAAGATGAAATCACGTATTTTTTGCCGCACTTTTTAAATTAATAATTTCTTTCTGCGGATTCCTTTTGGGAGGCAGCCATGAAAAAAACTGCTATTTCAATATTTGCCATTAACATGGTAATAATCTGCGCCGCTGCACGAGGCGACATTGAGTCAGGCCTGGTTGCCTGGTACAATTTTGAGTCCCTGACAGGTCTGGATGGAGAGATTGTCGTGGACCAGAGCGGTAACGGCCACAACGGCATTTGCCGCAGAGACCCTCTTGTGACAAAAGCACCAACGTTAGTGCCCGGACCCGCGGGACTTGGCGACGCGTTATTTTTCGACGGAAATTTCTACGTTGAAATTCCCAACAGTGACGATTTCAACATAACCCAGGGTATTACTATCGCGCTTTGGGCCAAGGTAAATGAGTTTGATGCTGACTGGCAGACTATGTTTTGCCGCGGAGACTGGTCCTGGCGCATCGCGAGAAACAGTTCGACAAACGGTGCGAGCTTTCATCTTTCGGGTTTTGGCAGTATATATGGAAGCTGGGGCTCAACCAATATCAATGACGGACAATGGCACCATATTGTCGGTGTCTGGACCGGCTCAGGTAATCCGACAAAGCTCTGGGTCGACGGCGTAAGAGATACTGCGCAGGATGATACACTGACCGGCTCAATAAATACTGCCGGCAACGACCCGGTAACTATCGGCGCCCAGATAAACGAAGGGACTTTGCGCAGGCAATGGAAAGGTTCTCTCGATGAGGTGCGCCTGTATAATCGCGCGCTCAGCGACAGTGACGTCGAGGAACTGTACATGTTTTCCCTGGAGGATGGATGGAACTCGATACCTTCCGTAAATCTTCCGTCGTCGAAATTCCTGATTTTCGACGGCAACGACATTACTCTGAAGCTGGAAGGAAAGATTTCGGACGATGGCTATCCCCTGCCTGCTAATCTGGACAGCCCGAATCCTGAAGACCCAAACAAGCTGACGTGGTGGTGGGAAATAATTTCAAAACCATCGGAAGCCAACGAGCCTGTGCTGGAGAGCCTCGATCCGAATGACATATACGGGTCATCGTTTGTTTATAATGATCCAAATCAAATTATCACAGTTGATCCGAATGTGACGCTCACGCGGCCCGGTTATTATGAATTTCGTCTTAACGTTTCCGATGGGGAGAAAACCAACCATGCGACTATCGGAATTTCTCTCTACCTGGCAAACGACTCTCATTATGAATATCATCAGAAAGGCTACCTCTACCTGTCACCTGTACCTGACGCTGAATATGAGTCGTCACAAACGAAATATTTGCTTGTCCGACTTGTTCAGGTTTCCCCCTATGATATAAACAATTTATCAACCTTCATTACTGTTACAGGCTACGCCAGCGGAATTCATACGGGAACAACGAAGATAGCAAGCGATGAGAAAACAATTATTTTTGAAATGGCAAATAATTTCGCAGGCTACGAGCCGGTCACTGTATCATTAAATCCCATCGTCGATCCCAACAAGGGGAGTATCGAGCCTTACGAGTACCAGTTTATGACTTCCGGCGCAATGACGTTAAGCTCCAATATTGATTCTTCGGAAAACGCTGTTTCATCAACCAGCGGCAGCATTTCTCAGGCATATACACTACTGGCTACGAACGGCCCGAGAATCATGCCGAACGGGGTATCTGTGCCGAGTAATTTCCCGCAAATTAATATTACCGTTAATGACAATCCCGATTCAGGTTACATTTTTCTGGATAATCGCATGAGCGGGAGCAACTCATACAATGTCATTTTCGATAATAACGGCTCACCCATCTGGTATTGGCAGACGAACGACGAACGACGCGATATGAAAGTGCAGAAGAACGGTGTGCTTACTATGCTCGCACGAGACGGGGGAATGAGATTTATCGGGCTGGATAACCATTACAAACAAATAGCCGCGTACCAGGCGGTAAACGGAGCGAGCACTGACGAACACGAACTGGTTGTGCTCGAAAATGGCTATTATTTTCTTTTTGGAATTCGCGGCGAACGGGTCGATATGAGAAGATATGTTTCCGGCGGATTATCCAACGCAACGGTCAATCAAACAATGATTCAGGAATTTACGCCTGAGGGAGACCTGATATTCCAGTGGCGAGGGTGGGATCATTTCGACATCAGGGACGTCCAGCTTGACAATATCAGGGGAACGGGTATTCGTTTTCCGCACATGAACGCAATCGATTTGGATGACGACGGCCAGATTCTTCTTTCGAGCCGACATATCAGCGAGGTGACAAAGATTGACAGGAATACGGGAGAAATCATCTGGAGACTCGGTGGAAATCACAGTGATTACACTTTCGTTAATGATCCACTGAACGGATTTTACAACCAGCATGCAATTCGTGCGATTGGTAACAGGCGATACCTGCTTTTCGA
>JARRRJ010000074.1:0-10855 GCA_037380865.1 Sedimentisphaerales bacterium | reverse complement strand
AGGGACACCCTCGACAATTGCAGGAATACCTCCGACGCCTGGTCGGGAGGTGAAGACTTTTAGGACCGTCTGGTTATTTTTATCTAATCCTATAGCTACACCTTCCACACCCTGGAGGGACAAGAAACGCGCGAGATTTCTTTCCTTAACTGCTCTTACACGGTCGAAAGCCTGGCTGCTTCGGCCCTGGGCGAAGATTGAACTTGCGAAGACAAGAAGTGCAACGATAATCACTAACGCCAACGACAGCCTGGTAAATAGTCTCTTTCCCATGATATTCTCCTTTCAACTTTTGAGGATATTCCTGCCTGGAGAAATTTCTCAATAATACGCATTCACATTTCAAGCCCTTCTGTGCGCACACACAAAAGTAGTATATTTCAATACTACAAAAAAGTCAAGATTATTATCGGAATACAATCTTAAGCATTTTGCTTAATTTATCGGTCAGATCAGCTCAGAAGGTGCATTATAATTTTTTTATAATCTTCGACAGCCTTCTCCAAATCTGCGATTTCGATGAATTCATCCGGCTTGTGGCAGATTTCAGGCTTCCCAGGCCCGAAAACGAGGACCGGCACGCCCAAAGGAACAAACTGCGGCCCATCTGTAGTAAACCCGACCGCCATTGTCTTTTCAATTCCCAGACTGGAACAAATATCCCTGACAAATTCACTGTTTGTGTCGGTTTCCAGTGCATGAACTTGCCTGATGAGAGAAACGTCAGCTTCGAATTCGGGATTCTGCGACCTCAAGTTGTCAAAGACTTTCCGGAAATCAGCGATGATTCCCTCGTGATGTACGCCGGGGATAGTTCGTATTTCTATGGTGCAAACGCACTTATCAGGTACTACGTTGAGCGTTTTTCCGCCTGATATAGTGTTGACGCTCATCGAGCAGGTTCCCAAAAGCTCATGTTTTTTTGACTTGATGTCATACGTGTCCAGTTCATTGAGAAAACGCCGCATGGAATCAATCGCGTTCACTCCAAGCTCGGGTGTCGAGCCGTGAGCAGCCTTGCCTTCTGTTGAAACCTCGAGCCATAACATTCCGCGATGTGCGGAAACAATCGAAAAATCCGTAGGCTCAGGGAGAATTACCCCGAGACATTCAGGAATCCAGCTTCGGCTCGCCATAAATCTTTCTGCACCGCAGCTGTCGGTTTCCTCTCCCGCTAACGCTGTAAATACGATATCTCCCTGCAATTCTGTGCCTGACTTTACAATATCACAGATTGCCGCAACGCAAGATGACATCCCTCCTTTCATGTCCGTCGAGCCTCTGCCGAAGATTTTACCGTCCTTTTCAAGTGCGGCAAAAGGCGGCGTTTTCCAGCCTGTCTGTCCCGGACCGACAACATCGAGATGGCATGCGAAGAGAAGTGCAGGTTTTTCTCCTGAAGATTTAATATGCGCCGTTATATTCGCTCTTGTTTTATCCCACACGTCAATTTCTGATTTTATACCGCAGCGCGCAAACTCTGCGGAGATTACTTGCGCAGCCGCTAATTCACCGGCTGATTCCGTCGATTCTGCTTCAATTAGCTTTTTCAGAAGTTCTTTCATAAAAATCCAGACAAAAAACTGTTCAATTGGGCAACTCTCAAGATAAATTTCATCCGGGTGAGCATGGGCTGGAAGCCCGGAATACCTTCTTATAATCGAACTGTATAAAATAAAAAAGAGAAAAATTTCTCTTGCAGGTTCATGAAAAAAGAAGATAATTAATATTTTTTGAAAAGTTTATAAGGTGACTCTGCCAAGCATGCCGCGCAGAGCAGAGAAAATACCGGCTATAAGGAGCATAAATGGGACCAGTATTAAATGGGCTGATGAAACTTCAAAGTGTCGAAAATCGCCTCAGGGCTGAAAAGGCGAAACTCAACAGGTGCAGAAGAAATGTAATTATTCAGGAAAATTTAATAAGAAACCTTCAAAATGCTCTTGAAGCCAAGAAAGAGGAGGTACAGCTCACCAAAGTGCAGTTCGACCGGCTGGAACTGGAGCTTAAAGACAGAGAAGAAACTATCGCGAAACTGAGAACATCACTCAACAGCGCGAAGACCAACAAGGAATATGCCGCATTGCTAACGCAGTTAAATACCACAAAAGCCGATAATTCCAAAATCGAAAACCAAAGCCTTGATCTGCTCAAAGACATCGAAGCTGACGAAGCTGAGTGCAAAGATATTCAGAAACAGATCGAGCATCAAAAACAGACTCTCGAACAGACCAGAAAAGAAAGCGAAGCATTAGTTGCCAAGTATCAGGCTAATATAGATGACATCCAGGCAGAATGGAATCAGATTGCAAAGAGTGTGCCACGTGAACCTTTGGAAGTATTCAAACGTGTCGCGGAAACCTATGACGGCCAGGCTGTCGTAGAAGTAGAACAGCAGGAAGGCAGAGAAGGGACGTACAGCTGCGGCGGTTGTTTCATGGGCGTTCCGGCTGAGAGTGTAAATGTCCTGATGACAAAGGATGATATAATTCGCTGCCCGAACTGTACGAGAATACTTGTCATCGACGAGAATAAATCCTGATTCTTAGAAACTTTTAATCTCAAGACAATCTGAAATGAGTTAAAACGAAATTTCTATGAGTCTTTTTGCTGTGATTTTTGAATTTGTTTAGGATTTAGAAATTAGAAATTCACGGAGTTAACGCATTGCCCGATAGAATCATAGTCTATATTGACGGAGGCAGCAGAGGCAATCCCGGTCCTGCCGCCGCCGGATTTGTACTGACAGACGCATCTGGAAATCAATTGCAGGCGAAAGGTATTTTTCTTGGCCGTAAAACAAATAATCAGGCCGAATATAACTCACTTGTAAAAGCACTGGAAGCCGCCTTGCAAATCAATGCCGAAAACTTGATGATATATAGTGACAGTCAGCTTCTCGTCAGGCAGGTTCAAGGTCAGTACAAAGTTAAAAGCGACAAGATTTTGCCTCTTTATGAACAAGCTCTCAACCTGCTAAGCCAATTCAGGAACTGGAAAATCCAGCATATTGTCAGAGCAAAAAACACAATAGCAGATGGCCTCGTAAATCAGGCACTCGACCTCGAACAGGACATCGAAAGCAAACCTGAAAGCAAAGTAACATCTGAAAAACCTCTAAGGCTTGGCGTGCTTTTGAGCGGCGGCGGAAGAACTCTTCTGAACATCCTTGAGAATATCAACGACGGTCGTCTCAACGCTGTTATCTCTATAGTAATCAGCTCGCGATCGACAGTCGCGGGTGTGGGAAGAGCAAGAAACGCCGGACTTCATGTCAGAATAATACGAAAAAAAGACTATCCTGAAATTGATGAGTTCAGCAGGCAAATCGCCCATGAGTTGGAAGACGCAAAAGTGGATCTCGTAGTCCAGGCCGGCTGGCTCTGCCTGTGGAAAATTCCCGAAAGGTTTGAAAACCGCGTCATGAACATTCACCCTGCGCTGCTTCCCAGCTTTGGCGGAAAAGGCATGTACGGCCATCACGTCCACGAAGCTGTGCTGAAGACAGGATGTAAAATCAGCGGCTGTACTGTACACTTTTGCACGAACGAATATGATAAAGGCCCGATTATCGTGCAGCGAGCATGTCCCGCGTTTGACAGTGACACTGCCGACACTCTTGCCACAAGGGTTTTCGAGCAGGAGTGCATCGCATATCCCGAAGCAATAAGATTATTCGCCGCAAACAGACTCCGTATTCGTGAGGGAATAGTCGAAGTAAAACCAGGTTGAATATCTCGTCTTGAAAGACTACATCTCGTCGCCTGAGGCCTGCTCAAAAACAAACACGCCCGAGAGGATTCGAACCTCTGACCTACGGATTAGAAATCCGTTGCTCTATCCAGCTGAGCTACGGGCGCTTCATTTTTAACTGCCTATAATATAATAAGTTACTACGCATCTTGTCAATTCCCAAACATAAAAAAATAAGCTGTTTGTGTCAATTGGTTCTAACTATGTCTAAAAATCTTATTAATAAAATTGTTTGTAGAAGCAAAATCTTCCAACCTTAAGGAGGGTTTTTTTCTGCCTATAAAATGAAGTGCACTCAAGAGTTGACAACTCTCAAAACTTCTGATTTGGTCTTTGAGATAATAGTTAGTGAGACTATTTGACTGTAACTTCATATTTTGATAACTTAGGTATATATTGCAAATTTCTTTCAATTTCATATTTCCATATTTAAGCTAGTGCCGTTTCTATTAAATAAGTTTCACTTTTGTTGAGTTTTTTTGTTGCGGTATGTGACATATCTCTTCAAAGCTATTTTAAGTTCATCATGATTTTGATAATTGGTTCCACGAATTACGAATTCCTTTACATGGGTAAACTGACATTCGATAGGATTGAGCCATGATGCATTGGTCGCTGTCCAGATCAAATGAATATTGTTCTTGTGACAATACCGCAACACCTTTGCCTTGCGATGCGGCGAAAAGTTGTCCAATATCAAATGTATACGCTGCTTTTCCGGATACCGTCTCCGTAAAAGCCTTAATGCTTCCAGTACTTCCTGATGTCGTTTGCGCGAACGAATATAGCCCCAAAGCTTTTTCTGATGAACATCGTAAAAAGCAAGCCAGTGCTGAACGCCATGAGGACGCGTATATGTTGCAGGAAGTCTTTTCGGATGGTCCGTATGGCAATAGCTTTGTCCGGCTTGTGGACGTATCTCCAGAGGGCCGAACTCGTCGAATGATACCGTTGGGCCGTTGGATGCATGCTGGTTTACATACCTGCGAATCAGTTTTTTTAGACTTAAGCTTCGGGTCGTTGCATTCTTTCCAGGTTTTAGTGCGTCTGAGCCTGACTTTTTTCTCATGCAGAATTGTTCGAAGCGTTTCAATACTGATCGAGCTAACAATCTTTTCTTTGATAAGATATTCCCGAAGTTTTTCCAAAGACCATCGCTTAAACGGGCAGCCCAGAAGGTCGGGAGGACATTTGGCAGTTTCGGCAATGAACGCCTTGTCGTCTTCGGTAAACTCCGTCGGTCTGCCGGAACGAGGCTTTGGTTCCAACGCCTTAAAGCCGCATTTATTAAATTCTGTAATAATTGCACGGACATGATGTTCGGAGTAATGGACCAGTTCTGCGATAGCCGGCACTTTATAGCCTTGTTCGGAAGCCAGGACCACTTGTGCCCGCCTGACTTTGACACGATTTGTACTGCGGCGAAGGATTTGTTGAATTCTTCGGCCTTCATCCATTTTAAGTTCGCGTACGTAGAGACACATAATTTACCTCCATGTAAAAGTCTAATAGTTTCTCTACGTAACATCGGAATAAACATAGTAAAAAACTTAAACTAACTTTTTAGAAACGGCACTAGTACTCTGTCCGGTCTAAGTTGACGGGTATAGTTTACGTAACTTAATTCGTGCATCATCCATAGTAAATCGCCAATCAATACTCGTTTTCTCTGCGTTTCTTTTTCGCTCCCAAACACTAATCTGTTTAGATAATTGTTCAGCATTCTCAAAATAATCATTCATACACTGACGAGACAACACACTCAACTCAATCTCTGCCATATTCAGCCAACTGCCATGCTTGGGCGTATAATGAATCTCAAGTTTCTCTGCAAGACGACGAGCCGTAGCAGGTTCAAATGCTTCGTACAAAGAAGCTATCGTATGTGTATTCAAATTATCCATCACAAGAACTATTTTCTTTGCTGCAGGATATAACTGATCGCATAGTTCGCGAATAATCTGTGCAAAATCAATCTGTGTTCGACGAGAACAAACTCGAACATAGCGTTTCGCTGCCAGCGGTTCCGACATCATAAAGACACTGCAAACACCGCAACGACGATATTCAGAATCAACCTGTTTGCACCGCCCATTTCGCATCGGCACAGACAGTCGGCTCTCTGCTACCAGTTGTTTGGATGTTTCATCCAAACATACCTGAGGTCTATCCGGATCATATGGTCGGTGATATACCTCTAATACATCTTCCATTGCCGCGACAAAAGCCGCATTCTGTTTCGGTGGAATACACCAGTATTTCTTCAAATGAGGCTTAAGTTCATTTTTTTAAGCGTCTCATGAACCGTGGTTTTACCGCAGGAATCTACTATACCAAGACAAACCAATTCATCTGCCAGCAATCTTACTGTCCACCTTTGACGTCCCTCGGGCGGCTTGCTGCAAGCTAAGGCAATCAAATGAGCTTCGGCTTTTCCATCCAGTTTTCGCTGCTTTTGTTTACCTTTGTTACCATGTTGCAGAACGGCTTCAAAACCATTTTCAACCAATCGTTTTCTAAGTCGATATACTGTTGACATATTACAGTTAAAGGCCTCTGCTATCTTTGAGTCAGGCCAGCCTGGACCTGCCTTACTTTGATCTGCTTTGAGTAAAATATGGGCGTATTTAATACGATAACCTGTCGTTTTACCCTTGGAAATAATCTGTTTTAACTGGGAACGTTCTTTACTTGTCAATTCTACAATATATTGCTTCATAAATAAGCCTCCTTGCCAAATACATATTTTTTTAGTATATCGGCAATAAAGCTTTATCTTATGCACATTTAACCGGACAAAGTACTAGCCTGTGTGGTTTCTTATTGTTGTCAGGAATGCCTGCCCGGAGCTGCCGGCTTCCTCTACTATCACGGTAAAATCTGCCGAGGCGTAGTTCTGCCAAATAGTTCTGTAAGTTTTGGAATCAGGGTCCTGGAAGTCGAGATAGTATGAGCCATGGATTTCGTAGGCTCCGGGCTCGCCAAAGGAAAACCACTTGCTAAGACTAATCTCATCTTCGAACATCTCTCCCGGTTTTAGAGTGGGCGACACAGATAAGCCGCCCATATGAAAATTCGTTCCGATGTCAGGTACCTGTTTCCCGTTAAAATAAGCATTGAAAATATACTGGTTATCTCTTGCTGCCCGGTTCCTGCCGCCCTTAATGAACTTAATCGCTTTATCACCAACGTTTCTAATCCTCAGTTTTGCGGTTACTTCTTCACCAATATTAAACTGTGCTTTTGTTGGTGTAAACGTTACAAGCAGATTATAACCCGGGTGTTTGCGGTTCTCCTCTCCCGCAATATTGAAGCCCATCGACATAGTTTCTTTTTTTGAAGCGCCTGAGCCTCTTTGCCTGTAAGCCGTACCTGCGACAAAAAGTACGTGTGATGAAGACCATACTTTTTCATCATAGGGCATCATTACAGACAGGTGGAACTGTGTATTTTCGTTATTATTGGAGATTATTTCACAACTCTGTATTTTCAGGTTTTGCTTTTCTCCGAGCAGGAATTTGAATCTATCCTGGTCTTGAAACTCAGTGGCTGCCTCGGCTTTTAAAAGACGCAGATAGAATCCATCCTCCGGCTGATTAGCCGCGAATGCATATAAATCCAGCGAGGCCAATATTATTATTGTTGATATTGTTTTCATTTCTTTCCCCTTCATAAACGAATTTCAATGAACCGGTGTTTCCCAATTGAACGATTAAGAAGCAATTTTGCCACTGCAAAAGACGTCTTCTTATTTATAGACGCCAACAACACGAATTCGTTGCATAAATTATAAGAAAATTAGCATTTTTTGCACAAAAATACCGCGAAGTGTCTTTAACGTGATTTTTTTAGGATGAGGTAAAAGTGTTCAAATGTATCAACATGGGGGAAGTGCCAGGGATTTACTTGGCTTGATTACAATGTGTAGAGCACATAATAAAACAAACAGCCGCGAAGCCTGCTACGTTGAACGCAAGACATTAAACGTAACAAGCCGCGCAACCGCATAACGTAAGACGAAAACTCAATTCGAGTCACGTGCTACGACTGTTTTGCTTTCAGTGCGTTTAACTTTTTCGTCAGTCTCGATTTTTTTCTGGCCGCTGTTCTCTTGTGCATTGTGCTCGTCGACGCTGTTTTGTCCAGCTTCTTTGTGACGAGCCTGAGCTGCTCGGTCGCGGCGGTGACGTCGCCTTTTTCGAGGGCTTCCTCGAAATGTTTTACTTGAGTTTTAACCTGGCTCTTGCGAGCACGGTTCGTTGTTCTGCTTTTTTCGTTCTGTCTTACTCTTTTTTTAGCCTGTAAAGAATGTGCCACATTAATCTCCTGAATTTATCTACTTACTAACCCTATTGCGAAGGGGACTCTTTTGCTCATTCTCCAGAATGTCAATCGCATCGGCATACCAGCCCTTCATGAAAAAGCACAGGCCGGTCTGATTCTGCGAGGAAATCCTTCTTTTCGGATCCTTCTGCGCTTCCTGGAACAAGGGTATCGCTTCGTCATACCTTTTGGTGCGAACGAGCCTCAGTGCATAATCGAATTTGGCTCCGAGATTGGTCGGATAGTTTTCCATGCAAAGCCTGTAATGCTCCAGTTCGACATTGTTTAGCTGTGCCTGAAGCTGCTCCATAGCAGCTTTTGCCGGCTCATTGGCCTGATTGGTCTGGAGTATTGACTTCGCGTGCCTAATTTTTCTCTTTAGCTGCTTGATTTTTATCTGGCCTGCTCTCTGCTTGAAGCTGAAGTCATTAGTTGTCTTATAAGTGCTTTCCAGCAAAGAAACCGCATCATTTTCACCCTGGTCGGTCTCGAGGCCTGAAAGAGCGTCGGCAAGCTCGAAGCTATTTTCTTCCTCGCGTCATTTACAACTTTTATGCGGTAATCATCCGTTTTGACAATTTCGGACTGTGCGTGAAGTTTTTCCTGGCTCTCGCGGTCCTTAATTGATTTTCGGAAATCGCCTTCGCCGTCATATTTGCCGCGTTCCATAGTCAGCTCGGCGGAAAGGTTTTTGAACTCATCAGCAAGATATTTATCATCGGGTTTCAGTCTGACGGCTCTCTGGCATGCGGCTACTGCCTTGTCGAGCTTCCCGAGCTTTATATATGAGTCCTTGAGAAGGAGATACGTGCTCAGCGAAGGTTTGTCAAATGCGTTATTTGTCTGAAAAATCAGGTTGGCTATCCAGTCGGATACTCTCGCATAATCACCAGCTATCGCTGCTTTCAGCATAGCTTCAGCATAAGGAAGATGGTCAGGATCTTTGGCGAAAAGGTATTCGGCGTTAAGCATCTGTTCGAGTGGTGTTTTACCACCCATATGCTTGACTTTTTCGACCATAGTCGGCTTCTTGCCTCCTGCTCCGCTTCGATGTAACGCCAGTTCACACAACGGAACATGGCCTTCTTCAAGCGCTTCAGGCGCATATTGCAGACCTTCGAGGTACATCCTGATTGCATAGTCAAAATTGGAGCTTTGGCCCAATTTTCGGCCTTTTGAGAAGAAAGCCCTTGCTTTGGCCAGTGATTTATCGTTTTTTTCAACCATTAATTATACTGATATTGTCCGTAGAACCATTGCTTAAACGTCTAATAATAGTTTGAAAAAGAGATTTGTCAACAAATAAAAACTTGTCCAAGTCTCCCTGCTATGATATAAGTGTACTTCTATATTTTTGTTGTGTTCGCAAACAGAAGATTACTAACGACAATTTGACGAGAAAAACCATGATAACTGCTCTCGAACAGTATGACCCCCAGATATTCGAGCTTATCAGGCAGGAAGCGGCGCGTCAGAGCGGCTGTATCCGTCTGATACCCTCGGAAAACTACGTATCAAAAGCCGTAATGCTGGCCAGTGGAAGCTGCCTGACTAATAAGTACGCCGAAGGCTACCCGGGCAAACGCTATTACGAAGGTCAGCAAGTGACTGACCTGATTGAAAGACTCGCAAAGGAACGGGCGAAAAAGCTTTTCAAGGCCGAGCACGCGAATGTGCAGCCGTATTCAGGCTCAGTGGCAAATTTGGCAGCCTACGCCGCATTGATTAATCCCGGAGAAACTATCATGGGAATGTCGCTGTCCCATGGCGGTCATCTCACTCATGGGTGGAAAGTGTCATTGACAAGCAAATTCTTCCACTCTATCCCGTATCCAGTGAATACCGAGACGGGTTTGCTGGATTTTGACCTCATCGAAGACCTGGCAAAAGAGCATAAGCCAAAGATTATTGTTTCTGGCGCGACCGCGTACCCGAGGGAGATTGATTTCGAAAAATTCGGCCAAATCGCCAAAAAGGTCGGCGCTTATCTCGTTAGCGACATAGCTCACATTGCAGGCATGGTTGTCGCAGGGATTCACAAGAGCCCGGTTCCATATGCAGATATTGTCTCGACGACTACGCACAAGACTCTTCGCGGTCCGCGCGGCGGCATGCTACTTTGCAGACAAGAGCATGCCGGTAAAGTTGACAAAGCTGTCTTTCCCGGTCTTCAGGGAGGACCTCACATGCACACATTGACCGCTATCGCGGTCGCGATGGCAGAAGCGGATACGCCCGAGTTTGTCTCTTACGCAAAGCAGATAGTTAAGAATGCCAAAGCCCTGGCTGAAAAACTTATGGAATATGGCTTCAATCTTGTCACAGGAGGTACCGACAACCATCTTATACTAATCGACTTGAGAAATAGAAACATTCCAGGCAAAAAGCTCGCCAAAGCTCTCGACAGGGCAAGGATAGTCACTAATTATAACACAATACCGGGAGATCCTGCACCGCCAATGAATCCCAACGGCGTGCGTATTGGAACGCCCGCTATCACTACTCGCGGTATGAAAGAACCTGAAGCAAGGCAGATTGCGGCCTTTATCAACAGAGTCGCTGAAAATATCGACAACGAAACAGTAATCGAAGAAGTCGGAAAAGATGTTCTGCTCCTGTGTTCCCAGTTCCCGGTTCCGGAACATTTCATTATACAGAACAAGAACAGCAGTGACTTTTCACAATAAAAAGTCTCGAAAGAAGCAAGAATCTTTGACGACGTGCGGTCTGGTAATTCTGAAATTGAAACGGGCACTGGGAACACAGGAGCAGAACATCT
>JARRRJ010000073.1:3605-10683 GCA_037380865.1 Sedimentisphaerales bacterium | reverse complement strand
GCTGAGCGCGTTTTTTCACCATGGATTGACGCGGAAGAAGTCCTACGCCAGAAAAAAATACCGCTATTCAGCCTGGAGTCGAAAGCTTCGCTGAGGAGTTTCGATATTGTAGGTTTCAGCCTGACCAATGAACTATGCTATACGAACGTGCTGAACATGCTCGATATGGCCGGTATAAAGATACGAAGCGCTGAAAGGAGCGAAGAAGATCCACTGATAATAGGTGGTGGCGGAATGGCAAACTGCTGCGAGCCGATTGCGGATTTTTTCGATACGTTCATCCTCGGCGAAGGCGAGGAAGCAGTTGTAGAACTCGCGAATCTAATTAAAGAAAAGAAGAAAAACGATACACCCAAAAAACAAATCCTTCAGGAAGTATCCAATAAATTCGACTGGGCGTATGTTCCTGCAATTAACGCAGCAAACAGGCGTCTTAACGCGATCGTTCAGGACTTCGACAACGCGCCTGTGCCGCCGGCGCCGATAATTCCTTTTGTTCAGGCTGTTCACGAGAGAGTCAGCGTCGAGATAATGCGCGGCTGCCCGGGTCGATGCAGGTTTTGCCAGGCCAGCTTCTGCCGCAGACCCATTCGCTATCGAAGTGTTGACAGAATAATAGAAATTGCAAAATCATGTTACAAGTCGACCGGTTACGATACAGTCAGTCTGCTGAGCTTATCAAGTGCAGAATATCCTAAACTTGAAGAACTCGTTGCAGGTCTGCATGAATATTTCAAGGACAAACACGTCGGAATATCACTTCCCAGTCTTCGAGTTGATAAGCAGTTGAAAATTCTTCCCGAATTAATAAGCTCTGTACGAAAAGGGGGACTTACAATCGCAGTCGAAGCGGCCAGTGAAAGGCTGCGGCGAATAGTCAATAAGCCACTCAAAGACGAAGATTTGTTCGCAGCCGCAGAAGCAGCCTATCGCGCAGGCTGGCAGCAATTCAAATTATACTTCATGGTTGGTCTACCCGGCGAGACCCTCGATGATGTGAAAAGAATTGTCCATTTATCATATGAGTTAGCGAAACTGAGAAAGAAAGTTGACAATAAAACAGGAAACATAAATATCGCAGTAAGCTGGTTTGTACCGAAGCCCCATACACCATTCGGGTGGTTAGGCCAGAGGCCGAAAGAATATTTCGAACAGGCAAAGCAATTAATTCTCGATGAAAAAAGAAGTCTCCGCGCCAAATTTCTCCAATTCAAATTCCACAATATTAATGCAAGCGTCCTGGAATCGGCAATAGGACGAGGTAATAGAAGTTTGAGCGGCGTAATCGAAGCCGCATGGCGCTCTGGAGCAAAATTCGACTTGTGGAACGAATGTTTCAACTTCGATACCTGGCAAAAAGCCTTCGAGCGATATGGTCTTCATTTAGACACACTCGCCCAAAAAGAGTTTACACTTGATGAAACTCTCCCCTGGGAACACCTCGGCGGCCCAGACAAAAACTACCTTCTCAAACACTTGAATGAATCACAAGAACTTATTGGTTATCGTTCGTAGTTGATTTGTTATAAGTTTCTCAATTCTTTCAGTATTGAAGTGAATTTTTCAGGTCTATCTGGCGTTACTACAACAGTGCGTTTCGGAAACTTCAGTATCACGGATAGCTTTGGGCTTGTTGCGAACGCGCGATATGAACCTATTCTTTTATTCCAGAACAAACCTGCAAAGCAGAATAAGCCGCCGTTACCGCAGGCTCGTATTGACCTTTTTAAACCTTGGGTATCGATTTCTACAGACAAAAGAGTCGTCAAATCAAGTTTTGTGTTCCAGAACAGACGCTTAATCAATAATGTATTTTGTGTGATGACATAGCCCCGAATCATAAAAAAAGATGCAATAATAAGAATGGAGAAAGGCTGTATTACTATTCCTATAAACCATAGAATCCGTAACGTTTTTATATATAGTCCTGAAAAAATACCAAAAAGACCTATCCCTATGAGTAAGATAGCCGTTAATACCGTTACTAACTTTAGAGTTAAGCTCCAAGGCGCACTGAATGTAATATTAGCGTTGTTAATCTGCTGCTCTGCTTCCATATCACTATTTTACTTTCGTAATATAGGTTTTGCTCACAATGATTTGATAATTCTATCGAGGGTATTGAAGAATAGTAAATGCTTTTTTAATTGAAGTTTTTTCTGCTTGCGCGTATATACATTAATGAGGCTTGTGATAATTTGACAGGCCGCGTGTGGATCAGGGGCGCTGACAGAGTTTACAGCACCGAAAATTAAACAAAAAAAGAAATATTGAAACGCAGTCGGAAAATTAAATTGAAAATTTACAGGGATAATTCTTACGAATTATCGAAAAACCCACTGGATAAAAAGGAGCTTGCTGAATTTGACGAAGCGATTTCGCAGTACAGTCAGAGCGAGCAGAGACGCAGGAGACTTGATTATCTGCGTGACGCAGCACAGGAAATGAGGTCCGGACAGTCCATGTTGAAAGGTTTCGGCTGGCTTCTTATTCCTTTCGCTATTATCCCGATTTTCTGGCCTTTCTTTATATTCGTATGGTTCGCGCGCAAAAAGGCAATCTCGATGACTGAATCTCAGCTTCGCAACGCCTTGGATTACTGGGGAATTCACGAAGTTGAAATAGACGCGTATGTTTCAGATAGTGACTCCTTTGATTCCGACGATTTTATCCCGTGACTTTAGAAACAGAATAATTTTGAAAGAAAATGATGAATTTACCTTTTACAATTGAAGAGTTTTTGCAGATTTTCTGGGATTATAATCATGCCATCTGGCCTATGCAGATAGCTGGCTATGCGCTGGGCATCGCTGCATTATTTTTTGTTTATCGCAGAAGAAGATTTTCCGGAAGGATTGTGTTTTTCATTTTGTCATTCTACTGGCTCTGGATGGGAATTGTTTATCACCTGATATTTTTCAGCAGGATAAACAAAGCTGCTTATCTTTTCGGAGGACTTTTCATAGTTCAGGGAGCGTTGTTCCTTTTGATGGGTTTATTAAGACCTCAAATCTCATTTCTTTTCAGACCCAACCTGTATGGCTTAACTGGAATAATATTTGTTATCTATGCTATGACTATATATCCAGTGCTCGGATATTTTCTCGGACATGGCTATCCTCAGTCTCCGGGATTCGGAGTCGCGCCGTGTCCGACAACGATTTTTACGTTCGGTCTGCTTTTAATGACTCAGCAAAGATTCCCGAAATACATTTTGATTATTCCGTTCGCATGGTCCATTATGGGATTCTTCGCGGCACTGTCTCTCGGAATACCAGAAGACATAGGATTATTAGTCGCAGGTGTACTGGGAACATTCTTGATTTTTTATAGGGATGGAAAGAGAATTTCGAAAGAATAAAGAAACCCGATAATCTTGTGTTTGACAAACATAAGTTGGAATCTTAAAAGAATGAAAAGTGATAATAATAAAAAGCATTCAAAAGCTGCTGCTTCCAATATAGGAAGAAAGATTATTATTGGCGTTTTGTCGGCTCTTTTAGGTTGCATTTTGTTAATTGGCATTGGCAATCTGATTCAGGTACATAAGTTGAAACAGGCTGCTTTAACCATTAATGTTGGCGATTTTCAGGTTGAGGTTGAAAAATTGCTCGGGCAGCCAAAGGTAAAATATTGGTCGGGGTACAATTCAGGCAGCAGTGCTCCGACTAAGCACGGCTCATGTTATGGCGGTTGTATCGATTTTGCCCTGGAATTTATAGATGGATTTGCCTACATGATTCTGAAAAATCATCCACAATGGTATCACAGTATTCAAGATACAGATGACTGGCCAGTTGTAGTGGAGTATGATATGAACGATGTCGTTATCAAAGTCAATAAATGACCGAAATTTTGTGAGGAGATGTGACGATTTTATTTTTGTATTAAATAAGATTTTGCAGGAATTCACAATGAAATTTTGCAGAGATTTGCCCAGGTTGCTTCTTGAATTGCTTGTATGTTTTGTATGCCTGTATGTAATAGCCTATCCATGTTTAAGGCTGACTCGAATTTTAGTAGCCAGGAATTACTTTGTTTATAAAAACAATCCCGAAGGCGGACAGTTAGTTGAGGATAATTTTGATATTGATCACGGACCTGCTTTTGTTTACGATGTGAAGCAGCCTCGTTCGTTTCTCGGCGCCTTGTACAGGCCTCTATCGTTTATCGAAGTTCATCTGCGCGGATATGGAGATTATCCGAGAGTGTGGATTGCTGAAGAATTCATGTGTGATCAGTAAAAAAGAGATTGTGAAATATCAGTATGGTAGTGATTCCCATTGTAATCGGCGTTATTTTTCTTTTGGTTGTTATCCGTTTGGCAGCCGGGGGGCTGGATCATGACCGCATGGACGAATATATTTCCTCACGCGGCGGCAGGGTAATTGACAGGAAATGGAATCCGTTCGGCACAGGCTGGGTGAGCGCGCAGAATAACAGGATATATGAAGTGCGATATATTGACAAAGACAGTAATATTCACGAGGCGACATGTAAAACGAGCCTGCTGGGAGGTGTATATTTCACACAGGATGAAATCGTGGAATATGCAGAAAAAAGAAGAGATACGGACAGGGAAACTGAGCTTGAAATTGAAAATAAAAGATTAAAGCAGCAAATAGAAGATTTGAAACGTAAAAAAGATTATGAAGTCTGAAGATCAGGAGAATTTTATTATGGAAAAAGTTTCTTGGGGAATTTTAAGTACGGCTAAGATTGGCATCGAAAAAGTAATCCCCGCTATGCAGAATGGAGAATTTTGCAATGTCACGGCAATTGCGTCTCGGGATTATGATAGAGCGAAAAACATGGCTTCGAAATTGAAAATTCCGAGAGCTTACGGCTCTTATGAGGATTTACTCGAGGATAGTGAAGTACAGGCTGTTTATATTCCACTACCCAATCACATGCACGTCGAATGGTCCATAAAGTCACTTGAAGCAGACAAGCACGTATTGTGTGAAAAACCCATTGGAATCAGCGTGGTTGAAGCGCAGGAGCTTTTAACTGCTTCAAAAGAATATCCGAATCTGAAAATAATGGAAGCCTTTATGTATCGTTTCCATCCCCAGTGGCAAAAAACAAAACAGTTGGTGACAGAAGGTAGAATCGGCGATATCAAAACGATTCAGTCTTTTTTCTGTTTCTATAATACCGATCCGGATAACATTCGCAATAAACCTGAACTTGGGGGAGGAGGAATGATGGATATTGGATGTTACTGTATTTCTCATTCGAGGTTTATTTATGATGCAGAACCCGAGCGTGTTGTCGGTATAGTCGAATATGACCAGAACTTTAAGGTCGATATTCTCGCTTCGGGAATTCTTGACTTTGGAAAAAGAACTTCGACGTTCACATGCTCGATGCAATTGAATCCATACCAGCGCGTCAATATTTTCGGTACAAAAGGACGAATTGAAATAGAAATCCCGTTTAACGCTCCGCCTGATATGCCGTGCAGGATTTTCCTTCAGGAAGCCGGGAATATAAAGGAAATAGTTTTTCCGATATGCGATCAATACACAATTGAGTGCGATTTATTTTCCCAGGCTGTTTTGAACGATACAGATGTGCCCACACCGCTCGAAGACGCTCTCGCGAATATGAAAGTCATCGAAGGAATTATCGAAAGTTCTAAAAGCGGAACCTGGAGTAAAATAGAATAAGCTTTTTTGACGACTTTGTGTTATAACGACCATATTGTGTATGCCTAAATTAAAAAGTTTTTCTTTTACAGGAGAATGAATATGAAGTACCGGGAATTAGGACGGACCGGCTATAAAGTATCGGAAGTGAGTTTCGGAGCATGGGCGATTGGCGGAGCATGGGGACCTGTAGATGAACAAGAGTCCCTGGCCGCATTGCGCAAGGCAATCGATATGGGAGTGAACTTCATCGATACGGCAGATGTTTATGGCGACGGCAAGAGCGAGAGGCTCGTCGGACAAGTGTGCAGAGAATCGAATGAGCAGATTTATGTTGCGACGAAAGCAGGCAGAAGATTGAATCCGCACACATCGGAAGGCTATAACAAAAAGAACCTCTCCGCTTTTATCGAGCGAAGCCTGAAAAACCTGGATATCGAGACTATTGATTTACTCCAGCTTCATTGTCCGCCTACTGAGGTATATTACAGGCCCGAAGTCTTCGGTGCGATGGATGAGTTGGTGGAAGAGGGGAAAATCCGTTATTACGGCGCAAGTGTGGAAAAGGTCGAGGAAGCTCTAAAAGCGATTGAATATCCGAATGTTCAGACCGTCCAGATTATTTTCAATATGTTTCGTCACAGGCCCTCGGGGCTTTTTTTCGAGCAGGCAAAAAAGAAAAAAGTGGGCATCCTTGCCAGGGTGCCGCTGGCTTCGGGATTATTGACAGGCAAAATGAAACCCGATACGAAATTCACATCAGATGACCACAGGCAATTCAATCGTCACGGTGAGGAGTTTGACAGGGGAGAGACTTTTTCCGGGGTAGATTACGAGCTTGGCCTGAAGGTAGTTGAGCAGTTAAAAGCCATTTGTCCCGAAAATATGACCATGGTACAGTTTGCGCTGAAATGGATATTGATGTTCGATGAAGTGACATGCACAATCCCCGGCGCAAAGAGACCCTCCCAGGCGGCGGAAAATTTCTCGACTTCTGACTTGCTGCCAATACCGAAAGAAACGATGGACAAAGTGCGCGAAATCTATAACCAGAATATTAGAGAATCAGTGCACTATTATTGGTAAGTATCGACACTGATCAATTGGAAGCGTGGCTTTCGGAGTTTTTGGGAGGGTGGTGACGGGACGTATTTATTCGTGGCTCAGATTCTTTGGCGCGATTAGAAAGTCAGGCATTTGGAGGATTCGGGCGGGTTCTTCGGGGAAGCCTGTGCGTGATGAAAGATATGCTGATTCTATGACGGCCATGTTATTGAGGTTTTCTCTGCCTGTGCTGCTCGGCTTTTGTTCTTCCGGTGACAATACAGAAAGGGCAAAGTCTTTCAGCAATACAATCATCCTGTCAAGCTGTGTGTCATCGAATTCCTTAAACTCAGTGACTTCTCCCTGGCCGTCGCGGATATTAA
>JARRRJ010000073.1:0-3566 GCA_037380865.1 Sedimentisphaerales bacterium | reverse complement strand
TTAAGCTGCTTTTCGTTGACAGTGAGAATCATGTCTTTGCTGAAGAATCGCAAAAACTCCTGAGGGGGCCCCATGCCATCGCGCCGGGAGGTTACAATATTGCCCACGAGCGTGTCGGAGAATTTTAAAGTTACCATTGCAGTATCTTCAGTTAGATATGATCTTTGCTGTTTGTCTTTAGCCTGGTTGGTATGTAATGAGTACACCTGCTGCGCCACGCCAAGGTTCGATACGATTTGATCGATTATTTTATAGCAATTGTGGAGGAGGACTCCGCCGCCTGAAAGCTTCGGGTCGGTATGCCATGTATCGTGGGGAGGTTCGTCGAATGTGCAAAAAACAGTTGTCAGGAAAACCTGCTCTAATTTGTTTTGGCTCAAGATTTCCCGCAAAGCGAGATAGCTCTGAGAATATCTTCCCGTGTTGGCGATGGAAAATATTACTTTTTCTTCTTCGCCAAGCCTGACAAACTCTGCGGCTTCCTCGAAATTTCTCCCTGCGGGAGGGAGCTTAAGGACGTTGAACTTCTTTTTCATCGCCATTCGGATATATTCGTCGCAGACATGCGTATCAGCGGCGACAAACAGGACTCTTTTGTCACGTTCCAGTCTCGAATCGGTCGTAGTTATCAATTGCCTGAAATCGTCATAGCCCGAACATTTAAGCTCGGCCGCTGTCTTTTCGACAAGATTTATGTCCTTGTCTGCAACTGCTTCAATCTCGAAAAGACCAGTTTCGCGGGACGCCTCAATTAACAGCCTGCCGCCTTCGTTGAGACCAATAATCGCTATTTTTAATTTACCTTCACTCATTAGAGTCCTGCATTGACTCACCCTCACACAAGCATCAACTTTATTAATAAACGATGTAATTTTACAGTCATTTTTGAAAAAATAAACAATTAATGAAAATTTCAGACAAAAAGATTGGTTATTGGAGATTATCGCAGAATATCTTTGAACTCAGAATTGTTTTGTGAACTGATTTTCTCTTTCCATTTGATTGAGACTCAGTTCCTGCTGAAAGGTGTCCGAGCCTTTGTTCGCGAGGTGTATGGGTGTATCCTACAAATCCCCCGTTTTGGTCAGATTTCAAAGATCTGCGCAACTCTTCATTTTACAGTTCCTTCCTGACGCCCAGTAATTTCAGGCGTTTCCCCAGGAGGATTTCCTCGAACCTTTCAAGTTCAAATCAATTCTTCTTCATGGTTCAATTAAATAGAGATGATGTGTCATGCTCAAATAGGGAAGTAACTTAAATTGGCAATAACTATGCACTGTGAGCAAGTACAAGGTAAAAATCGTAGTGAAATTGAGCATCTTCCTTATTTCATGCTTTTATTGATAAGGTATAAATTGTGCTAAAAGCAACGTAAGATACTTTATTTTGTATAGTTTTGGGGGCATATACTGAAATGCCGGAAGTGCCAGATACGAAGAATACCGATACAGAAAAAAGCAATCCAAAAAGAAGAGCAAATGCTCGACCTGTAAAGAGCGGCAGTTGGTGGGGATACCTTATCTGGTTCTTTCTCATTCTTCTTATTTTTTCTTTTTTCTTCCAGGGAAGCACGAAAAACGAAATAACATACACGGATTTCAGAGACAATGTTAATAAAGGAAACGTCGCATCGGTAGTTTTCCGCAATCACGAAATAGAAGGTAAATTTACTGACGCGTATGTGAAAGCAAATAAAGAGAAAAAAGTTTCGCCCGACTTCGTCACTCGTATTCCCATGATCCAGGGTTCAGAGCTTATTACTTTTCTTGAAAATCATAACGTGAAAATAAATGCACAGAAAGTGGAACATTTTCCGTGGACGATTGTTATATTTATGGCGCCGTGGCTTTTGCTCGTAGGCTACTTCGTTTACGCAGGTCATAAACTGAGGGGGAAGATGGGCGGCGGAGGAGGACTCGGTCTTTTTAACGTAGGCCAATCCAAAGCGAAGCGATACAAAAAGTCGAATGTTGACGTGCATTTTGACGATGTGGCAGGTTTGGATAACGCAAAGACGGATCTGAGAGAAATAATCGATTATCTTAAAAATCCCACACGATTCCTTTCGCTGGGTGCTGAAGTACCGCGCGGAGTTCTGTTAACAGGCCCGCCCGGTTGTGGCAAAACTCTCCTTGCCAAAGCAGTTGCGGGAGAAATTGGCGTACCGTTTTACCATCTTAGCGGCTCGGAATTTATCGAGATGTTCGTAGGAGTGGGAGCTTCTCGTGTGAGAGATATGTTCGCTAATGCCAAAAAAGACGCTCCGTCCATCATATTCATTGACGAAATAGACTCTATCGGGCGAAGTCGCGGAAGCGGCATTGGGGGAAGCTATGAAGAAAGAGAACAAACGTTAAACCAGATACTGTCAGAAATGGACGGTTTTGAGGCTCACCAGTCTGTAGTTGTTATTGCCGCGACTAACAGGCCGGATGTTCTCGATGCCGCTTTAATCCGGCCGGGAAGATTCGACAGGCAAATTGCACTTCCCCTGCCTGACAAGAAAGCGCGTAAAAAGATATTCCAGATACATATACGCCACGTGCCAACATCACAAGATATTGACTTCGACAATTTAGCAGCGAGAACCGTCGGATTCTCCGGAGCAGACATTAAGAACCTGGTAAATGAAGCTTCGCTTATAGCAGGCAGAAAGAATAAGAGTGCAGTTGAACATGAAGATTTCGAGCTGGCCTGGGATGAGGCAATGTTGGGAATTCAACGGGAAGACATTCTTGAAGATGACGAGAAAAAACTGGTAAGCTACCATGAAAGCGGCCATGCACTGATAGCTCAGTTGCTTCCGGAGACCGATCCTTTGCAGAAAGTCACGATAATTCCGAGAGGCCGCTCGCTCGGTTCCACTGAGCAGGTCCCCGAGATAGACAGACATAACCTCAGTAGAAGCTATTTGCTCGGTATTATTGCAGTGAGGCTTGGAGGAAGAATGGCAGAAAAACTATTCTTGAACGATATTTCAAACGGAGCGGCGGACGATTTGAAGAATGCAACCCGCCTGGCACGTCAGATGGTTTGCCAGTGGGGGATGAGCGACAACCTTGGTCCCATGACTTTCAGTCAGGCGGAAGAAGACCCTTATCTCGGCAGGGAGATCGCAAGACCCAGGGATTACAGCGAGGAAACAGCTAAGATAATAGACGAGGAAGTTAAGAATCTTCTGACAGAACAGGAACAAAGAGTTAAAAAACTGCTCCAGGACAATAGCGGCCTACTGGAGAAACTCGTTTCGGCTCTTCTTGAACACGAAACTCTGGAAAAAGAACAGATAATCGAGATACTTGGAGCAAAATAAGCTCAGGAACTCTGTTACGAGAAGACACTGTGCTGATTTCAGCCAAATCAGCGAGCAAGAATTAATGGCTTTTTACACATCCTAAGAGAAGTTCTCGCAAGGCTAAATGATAAGTTGGGAAATCCTCAGGAAAATTATGCAATCTTTCATTACTCAAGGACAAAAAAGGATGCTGATTTGGTTAAAAAGGCATCTGAGACGCTTAAGTTAGATAAAGTTGAACAAAGCTGGCAACTGAACCAAACTTCTTTAG
>JARRRJ010000072.1:0-8027 GCA_037380865.1 Sedimentisphaerales bacterium | reverse complement strand
CTTGCGCGCAGTGTCTACGGCCAGGATGACACTGTGGCCTGCTTGATTGACGAATTCAGGATTTACAATTCAGCTTTGACAGCGCGACAGATTCAGCAGAATTACGAATGGGGACCTGATAAAGCTCCTATGTCACTGGTCGAAATCAGCGAATCGGATGGTTCGACGAGCATATTGGACCCGGAAATGGCACAGGACAGTTATACAGTGCGTCTGGTGGCTTCTCCTTCTGCTCCGGTTCTGGTCAAAGTTGACGCGCCGAATGATCTGGATTTGGGACTTGGCGCTGGTTGGAGCAGATATTTAGTCTTCACATCTGAAAATTGGGATGTACCCCAGACTGTTACAGTGAAGTGTTCAGACTATTTCGACCCTTCCAAAGAAACTGTTCGCGTTAAGCACACATCTTTCAGCGAAGACAAAGCTTTCAATGATTTGAATATTTATGACGTTTGGGTGGGACTCCAGTCCCAAGAGGATTCGATTTACATTGATACCGCAGAGACACTTAGTACCATTGACGAAAAAATTTATGGTCACTTCCTCGAACACATCTATCATTCTGTGAATGGCGGCCTATGGGGCGACATGATATGGAATCGAAGCTTTGAAATGATCAACAGCAGCAATGGATTCTGGACTACTGACAACGATGAGGTATTTCAAAACTCACTTGCAACCAATGTCACTTTACGATTTGGTGACACTTCGTGGACGGATTACGAATTCACATGTCAAGCTAAAAAAATCGCGGGTGCTGAAGGTTTCCTGCTCCTTTGCCGGGCTGACGGCAACCAGTATTACTGGTTCAACCTGGGAGGCTGGACCAATATTCGTCATGCTCTTGAGAAAAGCAACACCTCCGGAAACGTGTCGGAAGTAGCGGGCACCAGTGTCTACGGCAATATTAATACTGATCAGTGGTACAATCCATCTGCATACCTGCATGGCCGGGTGGGCCTGGGTACGTGGGCAACACGAGCCTGTTACAGGAATATTGAAGTGCGCAATCTCGTTGGGGATTTGCTATATAGTGGTTTGCCGGACTTGCCACAAGCGCCTCTCGCGGATTTCTGGCAGCGATATGGTACAGGAAATATAGAGACAGTTGGAAGTGCACTTAACGGAGATCTGTGTATTAACATCGATAATACAAGTCAAGAAGAGTCAGGGATACAACAGGATGAACTATGTATCATAGCGCAACCTTATACTGGTTCTTTCTGGTCAAGGGGCAGCGGCGGTACCCTCTATGTTCGTCTTATGGAAGGTGAAAGGCTGCTCCAGCAATTGTCACTGGGCGCACCTCTTTCAGACTGGAGTGAGTACAACTTTGTTCTTAACCCAACTCTTGATCCGAATGAAAAGGTAACAAATGCCAGCCTGCAAATTGGCCTTGAAGGGACAGGCCAGGTTTGGATAGACCAGGTGAGTATGATGGGAGAGGATGCCAACGATACGGGCGGCTATCGACCTGACCTGCTTAAGGCGGTTGAAGACTTGTCACCTTCTGTGATTCGCTGGCCCGGCGGATGCTTTGCGTCTGCGTATTTCTGGAAAGACGCGATTGGGCCGCAGTATAGCCGGACTAAATATCAAATAAATCTCTGGGACGACCAGGAAACAAACGCCTACGGCACAGATGAGTTCCTTCGCATGTGTGAAAAGATAGGAGCTGAGCCCGTCATCGTAATTAATACCGGTGTTTTAAACTCGACCTGCGGCGTGTCCATCCCTATAAAACTGACGCCAGAAGAATATCTTCAGGACGCCCTGGACTGGATTGAATACTGTAACGGTGACCCAAATACTACTACCTGGGGCGCATTACGTGCCACAAACGGGCACAGCGAACCTTACAATGTAAAGTATTGGGAAATAGATAACGAAACGTGGGGTGCCGGAATAAGTGCCTATATAGATGAAGTTCTCGAATTCGCACCGGTTATGCGTGCAAAGGACCCGAATATTCAAATTATCGCCTGCGGCAGCAGTAGCTATAATCAGGGCTGGAATAGAACTCTTATCGACGTTTGTGCAGACGAGATAGATTACATTAGCACTCATCATTATGAGAGTGCGAGCAATTTCAAGAATGGTCCACTTCAATACGAGGCTTTCATCGAACAGCTGGGAGACTATATCGCACAGTCAGCCAATCCTAACATCAAGATATTTATGTCCGAATGGAATGCCCAAACCACTGACTGGCGTACCGGCCTGTATGCCGGAGGACTGCTGAATGCATTCGAGAGAACAAGTGATGTTTTTGAAATGGCAAGTCCCGCTTTATTCCTGCGTCATTTATCTGCAACACAATGGGATAACGCTTTCATCAATTTCGACCAGACAGGCTGGTTCCCCGCGCCGAATTATGTTGTCATGAAACTCTGGCGAGACCACTATGCTCCAAACCTTCTGGCTACAACGAGCTCATATAAAGACTTAAATGTTGTTTCGACATGCTCAGCAGACTATCAAAGTGTGTACTGTAAGTTGGTGAATCCGGACAACGAAGAAATGGTTGTACAACTAGAATTAGACTCATCGTTTGTCCCAGGCTCAGCGTCGATGGAATACGTAGCTCCAGGCTCGCTGGGCGCACGAAATTCATTAACCGCCACTAACGTTAAAGTAGAGAAGCTTGACCTTAACGTGAGCGGCCAAACAATTCAATGCGTCTTGCCGGCATATTCTGCTGCTGTGGTAACGATACAGCCAGTTCCTCAACAGGAATAAACTGCCTCGGGATACAAACTTAATTCGACGGCGCGGCGCAAAGCTTGGCTATGAAGTTTTTCAATTCCTGACCGCGCAGGGGCTCTTTGTCAAGGTCGTAATCAGTATTAAAAGCCACTGAGCCGTCTTTATCGACAATTACGATGTGAGGAATAGCTCTGATGTTGAAACGCCGGGCTATTTTATTGCTCCAGTAAAGGCCGTCGTAATACTGCTGCCATGTTATCTTGTTTGCCTTTATATAATTTTCGAACTGTGATTTATCTCTGTCGAGACTGATGCCAATAATCTCGAAACCCTTGTCATGATACTCTTTATATGTTTCTATAACGTCCGGCATTGCTCTGACACAAGGGCCGCACCAGGCCGCCCAGAAATCGATTAAGACAACTTTACCTTTAAGCCCGGCCAGGCTGACCTGCTCGCCGGTGAAACTGGTAAATTCAAGGCTTGGAAAAGCACGTCCTTCGGTAATGGTGTTTTCATCGATTGGAGGCTCGACTTTCGCCTGCACATTTGCAGTTTCATTTTCCGGGACTGTCTGTTCAGTCGGGACATTCTCCTCGGCTATAGCAGTATTGTCGTCTTGCGCGGTAACTTCAGCTTGCGGGGTATTTTCAGCTTGAGTAGTCTCCTTTTCCTGGGTTGTTTGAACTTCCTCAGTTGTTATCTGGGCCGGCTCTGCTTGTTCAGCCGCAGGCGCAACGTTGTTCCCGGATCCCTGTTTTTTGCAGCCGGAGCAGGAGGACAGTATGACTCCGAGAGAGAACGCTCCAATGAGTGTTAATAAGTATTTCTTTTTCATAATTCACTTCTCCAAAAATATTTACACAGATTATTGAATCCTGATCTTCTTACGCTCCCGGGAAATCCAGGATGTTTAATATCACCTATGTTAAGAAAATACGGAAGTAAAGTATAGGAAAAAATAATGGCAACGACTCTTTTTCATTCAAGTTTGCGCTGGCTGATAAATATGGTTGCTGTTCATCAATTGAGGAATAACCAGATATCACCGGTCTCCCAATTGGCAGGTAAATTCTCACGTTTTTTTCAAAAATGGGAAAATTTAGTCAGAAACTTTAACAGCTTAGCAAATGGTATCGCTATTTTCGGTGCGCTGTAGCGTACAGGCTTCTTTTTGATACAATATTCAAGATGGTCAACTGCTTTTTCGACACTCATCATAAATGGTTTTACGTCGGCTTTTGCCATTTTCGTATCTACGAAGCCGAACCTTACATTGGTTATATCCACGCCTTTTCGCTTTACGGCTCTTGTTAATCCTTCAAGATAGCTGGAAAACCCGGCTTTCGAGGCTGGATAGGAAGGCGCATCTTTATAAATCAGCTCGTCCGCCATGCTTGAGAGACCGATGAAATGGCCGTGACGTGCTTTGACCATTAGCGGGATTACCGCTGCTGCAGTTCGCACCATGCCTGTCAAATTCACATCGAACACCCTGGGCTCCTTGCTCATGTCTTCAAGATTCAGGAACTCGCCGATTCCCGCAAAGTAAATGCACAAATCGAACTGTTTCTCCTGTACGAGCCTGTTGAGCAACTCAACATATTTGCCTTCAGTAACATCAGCTACATGGTGTTGATAATTTTCATCTTTGACAGGTGAATCGCTTTTTGATATGCCGACAATCTCCCATCCCTTTTTCAGAAGCGTTTTTGTAGCGGCCAAACCAATACCATCCGAGTTACCAACAAATAACGCACGCTTCAGCACGCTAAAGTCCTTTTTTATTTACTCGACATTACTCATTGAATCATTATTTTTGCGACAACCGCAAATTCGTCACCCCTGGAATTGTATGGCAATCCCGCGACATCGGAATAAAAATTTTCAACTGTAAAGCCGCTTTCTGTCAGCTCTTTTTCAAGCTCTTTCGGGCTGAAATATTGCAGCCAGTTATAAACTTCTCGAATTCGTGATTCTTCGATGATTGTATATTTATCAAGAACTACTTTTTCCTTCTCATATTTGAATGTATTCAGAAAACCATAATACGTTTTGTCAGACCAGAATCCATTAAGAAGATTTGCCTCATAGATTACAATTTCCTGCCTCTGGTCGAAAGCGTTAAGCGAATATACATCAAATAGAACAGAACCTTCCGGATTAAGCATTTTGTGGAATTTGAAGAGCATTTTCTTCCTTTGAGCCGGACTGAGAGCACAGAAATCACACATTATCATAATTATCAGGTCAAAACGCTCATCTGTCTCATACTCCAGGTAGTTCTGATTAATGTAATTGATTTGAAGCCCCTCTTTATTTGCAATTTGTTTTGCATATTCTATCGATCTTTTAGAGAAATCTATTCCTGTTACAGACGCCTGTTTCTTAGCGAGTCTTGATGTATACAATCCGGGACCACATCCAAAGTCAGCTATTCTCGTTCCGGAACCAATTTTGAAATGAGAAGTTATCCATGCAACTGATTGGTCTATAAAAGCCGCGTTTCTGGATGATACATCAATCTCTTTATTCAAATGGAAAGAGAGCATTTGTTTCGAGGTATGCTCGTCCGTCCAGAGGTCACTTGCTGAATAATATTCAAAAGGTTTTGGTTTATGATTGATCTTCTCTAATTCTTCAAAGATTGAGTGCAATTTCTGTTAATCCCCAAAGTTAGAATTTGTATTGTCAAGAAAACGCTCTCTGAACTGATCGAGATTTAATTCTCCCAACCCCAGAATGTTCATAAGTTCACATGTATCGGAAAAATCGAGACGCTCTTTAGGATCGTAGTAGGCGAAGGCTGCTTTCCATATATGTGCAAATGCAGGGTGTTCAGTTGCGGCTTTCACAAATGCTTCGTTGCCTCGTCGAGCGTTAAGGTAGGAATTCCCATCTCTTATCAGCGTGTAACGAGTGTTTCTTCTTGTATAAGCAAGCGCCGACTCATTTGTCTGACTCTCGTTCCAGTCAGAGTGCTGGATAGTATGGATGCGCGCCGTTGTATCTACATCGCGCATTTGTTCTTTGATTCTGCGTACGACCAAAGCAGTTAAATCCGATTGTCCGCCTTCCTTGATCCAGATATCGCCTCCGTCTTCCAGTGTCTGGCTCCATCGCTTCGTCATCTCAGTCACCGCATTTTCGCGTGAATTATGTGCCGCGATCCAGCCCCCGCAATCGTTCCATGCAGCATCCATCACGGCATCGGAGTTCGGGTTGAAACCTTCTGCATTCTTACCATAGGCGCCGGAAACTGCAATAACATGCGCTTTTATCCAGTCTTTTCCGTAGAGGGACTGCAAGATGGTCCTGTCAGCCGCTGCGCTTTGACCATCATCCTTATCGGGGGCATGGTCATAATGCAGAGATATCAAGTCTTTATTGGGATTGAATGAACGTAGTTTATTTTCACTTGGTGCATTAGGTGATGAACATGAGATGCTCACGCAAATGCAAAAACTAAGCACAGCTAAAATTTGTTTCATTTACTACTCCTTCAATGTCGATTCCGAATCATATCCCCGCCTATCTGCGAGATTTACCAGCAAGTCTGGCAGCCAGCAGAGATAATCCCAGTCCTATTGACAGGCTAACACTTAAAAGGAGACCTCCAAGGCCTCCGGAAACTTTCTCTCACCCGAAACCGGGACTAAGTGCGAGCACTAACACAAGGTAAACCCACGGCGATATTGCCAATAAACTCCTAATTTTTCTTAGCACATTTGGTATCATTATATTTTTTCCTTAAAATATACTCTTAAGAGTATAACCCCACTCTCGCAATAGAATCAAATAAGTTTTTTCCGTAATTTCTCAGGAATTTTGAACCAAAAGAATTATCCATAGCGCAAGTGTAATAATACTCGCACCGAATCCAATCCTTGCCCACCTGCTGGTTTTATTCCTCATTACGGCTGTCACACCTAATATGAATGATAATGGCGGGCCGAATATTATTAAGAGACCTCCAAGGCCGCTGGTTGGGGTGCCTCACCCAAAACCAGGACAACGAAGCATTACAAGCCCGACATAAATCAATGGTGACACTGCAAAAAACAAACTGAACTTTCCCAAGACGCTTGAATTCATATTATTTCGTTCCTTTGGTTTAAAATTGCATCTATAATATTTAAGCCAATTTTTTTCTTCCCCTCAAGCCCAATTATTTCTTGATTCCAATATAGCTTTCAGGTTTTCTCCTTCTTCTTTCATGTGTTTCTTTACACAGGTCAGGCCATATTCCAGTACTTTTTTGAAGAATGTTTTAAATATCCAGCCTACGCGATATGTTCCTTTAGCCGTGAATATGCAGGAATCGCCTTTTCGCTCGATAATAAATTCGTTTTTCGGAACATATATTCTAAGCAGACGGGAATTAGGTACGTATTCGATTCTTTCGTTAGGTATTACTTTCGTGACGATGAATTTGAGCTTATGCAGTTTCCCATGCATATATTCCTGTGCGTAAGCGAGAGAGCCTTCCTGCCACGGAGAGCCTTTAAGCCATCGCAAAGACACATGATCCTCTTTATGCCAGGCCCTGTAACTTTCATCATCAACGAGACTTGTTATAAAGGCAAATATCTTCTCAGGAGTAGTTTTTATCTCTATCGAATCCGTAATAGTTCTATCTTCTAAAATAGCCATATCTAATTAAATCTTTTGAACATAATTTCATAAAACTATCATGAAAGTTTTTCATAGATTCTTTCGTATTTATATACTCATTTTCCTATATTCTTAATTAGGTCAAAGAGGCCAGAGTATTTCAACTTGGGATCAACGTATTTTTCAAGGACGTAGAACAGGAAATAGTATGACCTTGCCGATGCCCAGATCAATATCAATAGCAGGGTGATTATTTCTATTCTTAAACAGAATAATGCTATGCCAATAGCTGATACAGCCGTAATTGATATAAATAAAAGTCCCTTGATTACAATCAACTTTTTAGATTTTATGTCGTTCATATAAAGCTGTTTTAATATTTTTAATGACTTTATGCTGGTCCCCTGGCGATTCTTGCGAGAACTCGGTCTTTTGTCATGAAATTGTTGATCTGGTCAGCGATCATCTTTGCTTCACCGATCATATTCTCGTTTATAAACGGCGTAACACATTTTTCTGCAGTCGAATCCTGAGTCATAAAATTATTGATCAGGGATAAAGCTTTGAGCGTATGCTCGATGTCGTATACGTTAGCCGCATCTATTGCGATTGCAGAAAGTGCCTCATCCTGCTGCATGAAATTCATCATCGAGTTGGCCGCATCGATACGCGCATCGAAATTCGTGTTTATCTGCTCAGGAGGATAC